>NZ_CATVYQ010000025.1:0-30863 GCF_958348295.1 uncultured Holdemanella sp. | reverse complement strand
AATTACTCGACACTTGTCGCAGATTGGTTTAACAGATGGTCTTACTTTCATCTTTAATCGTCTCCTTATTTGCGTCTAAATGTTATACGCCCACGTGTTAAGTCATACGGTGAAATTTCAACGGTAACACGATCACCTGGTAAAATGCGAATGTGGTGCATACGGATTTTACCAGAAACGTGAGCTAGAATTTCGTGTCCGTTCTCCAATTTTACTTTAAAAGCTGCATTGGGTAAAGTGTCAACTACGATACCATCAATTTCGATCATATCTTGTTTAGCCATGAATCCTACACTCCTCCTTCTATCAAAAAAATGAAATGATGTCAGGCATAAAATGCCATTTACCATTTTAACAAAAAACCGATAAATATCCAAGTATAAATTAAAAAAAACACAACTTTATTAAGTTGTGTTACATTCAAGTGGTGGAGAAGGACAGATTCGAACTGCCGAACCAAAAGGAACTGAGTTACAGTCAGCCGCGTTTAGCCACTTCGCTACTTCTCCATCTTTAAAAAAAAAAACAATCTATTGATTGTTATTAATAAAATGGAGCAGGTGATGAGAATCGAACTCACGTAGTCAGCTTGGAAGGCTGAAGTTCTACCATTGAACTACACCTGCATAATATAAGTGGTGACCCGTGGGCGATTCGAACGCCCGACCCTTTGATTAAAAGTCAAATGCTCTACCAACTGAGCTAACGGGTCACAAGTGGTGCCGACTATAGGAATTGAACCCACAACCTACTGATTACAAGTCAGTTGCTCTACCAATTGAGCTAAGTCGGCATTTTAATGGTGGAGGTTAACGGACTCGAACCGCTGACCCTCTGCTTGTAAGGCAGATGCTCTCCCAACTGAGCTAAACCTCCAAAACTTGCCATACAAAGGGATAAAATTAATGGAGCAGGTGATGAGAATCGAACTCACGTAGTCAGCTTGGAAGGCTGAAGTTCTACCATTGAACTACACCTGCAAATGATGGCTGGGGTACCTGGATTCGAACCAGGGAAATGCAGGAGTCAAAGTCCTGTGCCTTACCGCTTGGCTATACCCCAATGAGTGGTGGAGAAGGACAGATTCGAACTGCCGAACCAAAAGGAACTGAGTTACAGTCAGCCGCGTTTAGCCACTTCGCTACTTCTCCATCAACATGGTGGAGGTTAACGGACTCGAACCGCTGACCCTCTGCTTGTAAGGCAGATGCTCTCCCAACTGAGCTAAACCTCCATGTTTTTTCATCGCAAACTCGTTTGCGCTCATTTATATTACCAAAGGATATTAGGTATGTCAACGGAATTTTTAATTTTTTTTATAAATTTTTCAAATTTCAATTCTAATGCCTTTATATAAAGCTTTTTAATCGATTTATTATTTATTCTTTTTTGTTCTTCAATCAATTTTTCATTATAGATTATATACATTCTAGGTGATATTACCTTATATTTTTTTCCAAAAACATTTTTTTCTTGTGCACAACCCAATTGGTTTATAAACCCGACATCTGAAATATAATGTATATCCGTATTATAAAACGATAAAAACTATACAACTCATCCTTATGATCTGGAAAAACCATATATATAGGTATATCCATATTTTCAAAAGCCTGGCTCCACAATAAAAATAAATCATGATAAACCACCGTTTTATTTAATTTTATTGAATCCATTACAACTAAAAGTGAAATCTCTTTTATATTATCAATCTCAATATTATTCATCTGTATACGTAGGAATGCGAACATATTGTATCACAATTTAACCTGGTGTAAAATAAAGTCATATATTATATATATTATTAGGAGGTTTTACCATGATTCGTATGGGAATTGATTTAGGAACTAACTATATTCGTCTATGCACACAAGAAGACGGATTACTATACAACGAACCTTGCATGGTCGCCCTTGATAAGCAAAACCATGTGCTAGGTATTGGGGAAGACGCTAAAGATTTAATCGGTTCTATGGACCCAGACATAAAAGTCATTTCACCATTACGTGAAAGCCCAATTAACTTTGATGCGCTTGATATTTTATTAGAACAATTACTATATGAACACAAAGCCTTTAAAATGTTCCAAAAAACAACTTTATTAGTTAGCTATCCTACTAACTTTAGTGAAGAATCCTGTGAAATATTAAAAGAGCATTTAGAAGAACTAGGTGCATATCGTGTTTATTTTGAACAAGAAATTTGGATTGCAGCCATCGGAGCTAAACTCGACCTTTTCTTACCTGTCGCAAGCTGCGTATTAAATATAGGATCTGCCAATTGTGATATTGCCCTATTCTTAAATGGCAAAATGGAAAAGAAAGCACGTTGTAACGTTTCAGGCATTACAATTAATATGGCCCTCAAAAATTGGCTAACAAATTCCTACAATATCAACGTTTCTAATAAACAAATTGAAAAAATTAAACGAAAACTTGGTCAGGTCAACATTCAACAAAATCCAAGAAGCCTTGAAATTGTTGGTATGGATAAAAATAGTCACGTATTAAAAGCGGTGATCATCAATGAAAATCAAATTGTCGGCGTTCTAGCTCCACTTGTACAGCAATGGACAAATTGGATTCTACATTTTTTATCAAGCTTACCAATTACAATGCAGCAAGACGTGAAAACGCGAGGAATTATCTGTTGCGGAGGATCCATGTTACTAAATGGACTACCAACCTATCTACAAAATACTGTTGGCTGTCCAATTTTTGTCACAGATGATCCACTAAATACTGTTTCTGCTGGGCTCATGATTTTATTATCACGTATGGAAGATTAAGTTAAATTTAAGAATCGACTCTTAATATATAATCAGAAAACAGCAAGACACCCTTCATATCCCATTCCCTTTTCTCTTATTGCTGTTTCAAAAGCTCCCAATGGGAGTTTTTCTTTTTGTGTGATATAATTTGTTCCATTAGGAGGACACTTTATGAACAAGAATATTGTATCATCGATCTTATATCTAATTGCAGCCATCTGCTTATTTATATTCGCTTATAATCTTACATATACATTCTTATATATAGGTATCTTATTTTTATTTATTGCGATCATCTATTCAAAAAAGGTAAATCAAAATGAAAAAAAGAAATAACAACAATTGGATATTCACTATTTCTATCATCCTAACGGCAATCGTAATGGCGTTCTTATCCTTTGTACCAGTAAGCATAGAATTCATTAAGCCATTTATAGTATATTTTGATCCAACCAAACTATTATCAAACTTGCCACTATGGATCTTTATAAACGGTATTATCGCTCTATATTCTCATTCTGAAAAAACAGCAACATTAAATACAACACTATTCAACATCGTTTGTTTTGTAAGTTATTGTCTATTCTCAATAATCCTTACACATACTATGCCAAAAGAAATGTTTTTAACATGGATCGTATTCACACTGATTTGGACAATCTTTAGTTATTTAGTATGGTCAGCCAATCAATCAGATTCAAAAGGATGGATTCTATCAACCCTTCTTTTAGCCATTCTCTTTAGTACATGCTTCACGTATACAGAAAACACGATATCAAACACTACAATATTAAACTTTTTACTTTATGTATTCCTAGTTGTAATCTTATATAAAGGCACAAAAGAAACATTGATCATCGTCGTTTCATCCATTATTTTAGCTATGATTTTAAACAAATTTAAAATTCAAATAATTTTTACAAAAAGTGCTTGCATTTATTTTAACTCAGTGCTATTATAAATAGGCACTTACGGAGGTTTAGCTCAGTTGGGAGAGCATCTGCCTTACAAGCAGAGGGTCAGCGGTTCGAGTCCGTTAACCTCCACCATTAAAATGCCGACTTAGCTCAATTGGTAGAGCAACTGACTTGTAATCAGTAGGTTGTGGGTTCAATTCCTATAGTCGGCACCACTTGTGACCCGTTAGCTCAGTTGGTAGAGCATTTGACTTTTAATCAAAGGGTCGGGCGTTCGAATCGCCCACGGGTCACCACTTATATTATGCAGGTGTAGTTCAATGGTAGAACTTCAGCCTTCCAAGCTGACTACGTGAGTTCGATTCTCATCACCTGCTCCATGTAAAATATTAACTCGCAAATGCGAGTTTTTTTATATCAAAAATGCCAAGGACCTACTCCTTGGCATCATTTATAAACGCATATACATCTTCATAAATCCTTTGATTCTCTTTTTCATTTAAGATTTCATGCTTTAAAGTCGGATACAATTTACTAGATACATTTTTATATCCAACCCCCATTAAAAATTGTTTCAACTGTTCAAATTTATCCTTATTCTGAATAACCGGATCTTCTTGACCTGCAATCATCAAGATTGGCAATTCACTATTTGTCACCTTCCAATCCTTTTTATCAAATGCTTTAACCATCAATTGAAATAAGTTTATAAAACCATTTGTTGTAAACAAAAAGCCACACAATTCATCCGCTTCATATTGATCTACATTCTCTGGATTTTTACTCAACCAACGATTCCCCGATTCATATCCCGCAAAAGCCATCTTATTTAATAAACTATTGCCTTTCTTTTCTTTAAAGAAAGGTTTTATTATTTTTGCCAATCCAACCGCAAAACTAGCAGCCGAATTTTCTGTAGGAGGACCACACAAAATCAAGCGACGAATATAATTGTCATATTTTTTTAAGTAACAACGAGCTACCAATGTACCCATACTATGACTAAATAACGTTACCTCTAATCCAGGATACATATCACGTACGTACTCAGTCACCTGGAATAAATCATCCACAATATAATCCGCATTTTCAGTATAGAAATATCCATAATCATTCTTTGATTTTACACTACCACCATGTCCTCTATGATCATGAATCACACAAATATAGCCTCTTTCATTTAAATACTGCATAAAATCAAAATAACGCTCTTTATGCTCCGCCATCCCATGTGAAAACTGTACAATTCCTTTTGGATTTTTACACTCCATTATCGCAATCTCTAACTTTAATCCATCTTGCTTTGATGTAATTTTTTTAATTATCATATTATAGTACCCACATTTCTTTCTTGATTTAATTGTATCAAATATATAATTATTTCAACTAGACAAATCAAAAAAAAAGACCATTTTTAATGGTCTAACTAGTTTTCACTAATTTCTACTTTTACTTTGTGATCTGCTTCCACATCAAAAGTAATCTTTGCGAAGTCATCTAAATGATTTGTGACAATATTATGAACTTGATCAAATACTTCATCCTCTTTTTCTTCAGACTTGCAATCATATTCAATAGATGTAACTGTATGCTTTTTAATTTTTACATCTTTTAATTCTTCTAACATTGATTTCATAGTTATCTACCTCGATATAAGTCTATCACTTATTAAATCCTGTTGTCAAATTTATGCGTGAAGCCAATCTACCCTATGATAATACATAAAGAAAGTAATACTTGATAAAGACCAAGTAATTGGATAGATCCAATATACACACCATATATTATGTACTAACATACCCATAACTGTAAGGCCTGCAACACGCACGAAGCACCAACACACAAGCATAACAATCATCGGAATCATGGATTTACCTGCTCCTCTTAAGATAGCCGATACACAATGTGAATAGGCTAATAAACAAAAGAAGAATGCACTTGTCTGTCCTCGTAATGTACCAAACCGAATAACCTCTGGTGTCGCATCAAAGGCTGCAATAAATTGAGAGCCAAACACAAAAATAATTACACCAATGATTTCCGCCAAAGTCATCGAACAAATCATACCAAATTTAGCACCCTTTAAAACACGATCATATTGACGAGCTCCTAGATTTTGTCCAACAAAAGTCGTAAGTGCCATTGTAAAACTAGTAATTGGCAAGAACGCAAAACCTTCAATTTTTGAATAAGCACCACAACCAGCCATGGCCATATCACCAAAAGAGTTGATATTCGATTGAACAACTACATTAGCTAGTCCAATAATGGAATTCTGAAATCCACTAGGCAAGCCATATTTTAAGATTTCCCCTAGAAGTTCTTTATGAATCTTTATCTCAGAAAGAACAATACGATGTGTTCCCTTTGTCGTCAACAATAAATATAGGCATAGACCCGCTGAAATATACTGTGAGATGATTGTAGCTAAAGCAGCAGATCCTACACCCATTTTAAGAAACGCAATAAAAAATAAGTCCAATACAATATTTACTACACTTGAAATAATCAAATAATATAGTGAATGCTTACTATCACCTACTGCCTGTAAAATACCTACAAAAAAATTATACATAATGGATCCAAAGGAACCTAAAAAATAAATTTTAAAATAAGTCACAGACGCATCCATTACACTTTCTGGTGTTCCCATCCATTGAAGCAATGTAGGCGTAAAAAAGATACCTACAAGTGTCATAATAAAACTTACGATCAATCCAAATGCAACTGTTGTATGGATTGCATTCTGCATACGTTCTATTTCTCTTGCTCCAAAATATCGTGATATGACTACACCTGCACCAATCGCGACACCATTAAAGAAACCAATCATCAAAAATATAATATTTCCGCTTGAACTTACAGCCGCAAGAGCCTGGCTTCCTAAAAAGTTTCCAACAATCAATGAATCCACCGTATTGTATAACTGTTGAAACAAATTTCCTAATAAAATAGGTAGCGCAAAGAAAACCATCTGTTTAGGAATCGAGCCCGATGTCATTAACTTTTGTCCTTGTGCCAACCCTAACACCTCCTATGTTACTAAAAGAAAAGGAAGTTTAAACTTCCTTGTAAAAACTTTGTAGATGACTACAAGAAGAGTCAAACTGTTCTTTTTCTTCTTTTGTCATTTCAATCTCAACAACCTCTTTGACACCAGTCGCATCCAAAACGGCAGGAACACTAGTAAATACACCATCTTGTCCATATTGACCATCTAAATAAGTAGAAACAGGAAGTACTACAGATTCATTAAACATCAAAGCACGAACAATACGTGTTGTACTTGCGGCAATACCATAACATGTATTTCCTTTACGGTTAAAGATTTCCCAACCATCTTTCTTTACAGCTTCATGAATACTATCAAACATTCCCTCATTCATACGAGTTGGATTATCTTTAATGATTTGATAAATATCTTTACCACCAACACGAACTGTACTCCATGGAATCATTTCACTATCTCCATGTTCACCTAAAACATACGCATGAATACTCTTTGTATCTACATCAATACAATCGGCAATATGGCATTGTAAACGTGCTGAATCAAGTAATGTACCCGATCCAATAATTTGATTTGCTGGTAAACCAGAAACTTTATAAGCCACATAAGTCATAATATCCACTGGATTCGATACAACTACAATAAAGCCATTAAAACCATTTTCCATAGCACTCGATACAATGCTTGTCACAATCTTAGAACTTGATTTTAAAGCCACTAAACGATCATTTTCCTTGCCCATTGGAGCACTAGCTGTAATCACTAAAACATCAGCATCTTTACAATCTGTATAATCCCCTAATTTAATCTGCATATTACGATTCATAAAGGCAATACTATGAATCATATCCAAAGTTTCTCCTTTGGCTCTTTCTGTATTCATATCAATTAAAACAATTTCATCACAAATTCCTTGGTTGATCATGCAAAAAGCTGTACTTGCTCCAACATTTCCCGCACCAACAATTACTACTTTTCTTTTTTTAATCATAATGGCTCCTCCTACAAAAATTTAGAGATATATCCCTGTATAAATATTACCAAAATAATTACAGGAATGATATACGAAACATAGAAACCTACTTGTTTAGGAAAAGAGATTCCCTCACCACAATTGGCTTCCTTTAAAAAATTTTTAAATCCCCATCCATATTTAGATGTACAAAACAATACATAACAAAGTGATCCTAAAGGCAATAAATTATTCGATACAATAAAATCTTCTAAATCCTGAATCGTTGTACCAGCACCTAATGGTTGAATAAAAGACAACACATTAAATCCCAATGCACAAGGTAAAGATAGAACAAAGATAAGTACAAAACTTACTTTGATGGTTTTTGAATGAGACCATCCTGTCCATTCCATTGTCATAGTGATAATATTTTCAAATACCGCAATAATTGTAGTTAATGCCGCAAAACTTAAAAATAAGAAGAACAAAGCTCCCCACACATTTCCAAATTGCATATTCGCAAAGATATTAGGTAATGTCTGAAAAATCAATCCAGGACCTTGCCCAGGATCCACGTTATATGCAAAACATGCCGGAATCACAATAAAGCCTGCAACCAATGCGACAAATGTATCTAAACACACAACCGTAATCGCTTCTGAAGTTAATTTCTTACTTTTATCAACATAGCTGCCAAATATCGCAATGGCACCAATACCTAAACTCAAAGTAAAGAAAGCTTGCCCCATAGCCGCAAATACGACTTCTGATATATTTTGCATCTTTGAAAAATCAGGCAATAAGTAAAATTTAACACCAGCCATGGCTCCTGGCAAAATAAGTGAACGTACTGCTAATATAAGCATCAACGCCAATAAACACAACATCATATACTTTGATACTTTTTCAACACCGTTCTGCAAACCTTTTGAACAAATGAAAAAGCCAATACATACAACTAGAAACATCATGCCAACCTGAACTAAAGGATTTGACAACATCAAACCAAACTCATCATTAATTTGACTTGCGTTTAAGCTATTAAAATCCCCTATCAACATCTTATAGAAATAATAGAATAACCAACCACAAACCGAAGTATAAAACATCATCAATATATAGTTTCCTGCCATAGCAACATATTTCATAAAATGCCACTTCGTACCTTTTGGCTCTAATACATCAAAAGAAAGGGCTGCACTTTTTTGACTTGCACGACCTACTGAATACTCCATAACCATAACGGGCAATCCTAATATGACTAGAAAAAATAAATAAATCAAGACAAAAGCAGCTCCTCCATATTGTCCTACAATATATGGAAAGCGCCAAACATTGCCAATTCCAATTGCGCATCCTGCACTAATTAAAATAAATCCTAAACGATTTGAAAACCTATCCCTCATCCTGTTATCTCCCTATAAAAACAATCTAAACAACCCATATACCTTCCATTCCAAGGTTTCATTCTTCCACAATAATGAATAATTACACTATTTTGTTTCACCCAATCCAAATCCATCTTATTTCTTGGGTTTCTTAAATTATAGAAATTCATCATTCTTTCACTCAAATTATATTTACGATAATCCACAAGTTTCGTTTTATCTCCATATAATGCAGTTAATACATCTTGATCAAAAAGTACAAGTTTTTTCTTGTATGTATTCACATAATTTAAGATATCTTGCTTATTCAATTGTTTACGTAACGCAACTAGATTCATCAATAAAACCCCAGTATTGATATATGGAACATCTTCATTTAACCCTAATCTTTTCGCATTTAAATGTGTCATATTCTCACTTACATGACTACATGCGATATAAAGATTGTCTTCAAAATCCATATTATACAATTCCTTTAAACTTTGAATCACCACAATATCCACATCTAAATATAGAATTCGATCCAATGTATCCGGCAATAAATCCGATGCGAATAATCGATAATATATTTCTAATGGATATCTAGATGAAATAGGAAATTCTTTAAACACTTTTTCCTTTACTTCAATAAAATGAAATGTACATCCTAAAAAAGAATTTCTTAAATCATCCATATGTTCTTGATTCAAATCATGATGCAGAATATAGAAATCAATATTCTTATCAAAACGAACGATGGATTGTATACACGTCTTTGTCAAACCTATGAATTTTGCGTTAATTGAAAATAAAATGTTCATAAAATGATTTTATCACAAAATTAATTGAAAATCTTTTCATAAAATATGATACAATACTTACATTAAGGAGAAGATGATAATATGAAACTTATTATACCCGAAAACTACGATCCAGTATTAACTGTTAGAGAAACACAAGAAGCCATTAAATATATTCGTGATACATTTCAATATGAATTTGGTAAGGAGTTAAATCTTTCTAGAATTTCTGCCCCTTTATACGTAACACAAAGTTCTGGTTTAAACGACAATTTAAATGGTACAGAAAAACCCGTATCTTTTACTATGAAAGAATTGCCTGGTGAACAATTAGAAGTTGTACACTCTTTGGCAAAATGGAAACGTATGGCTTTGAAGAAATATGGTTTTAAGCTACATGAAGGCCTATACACAAATATGAATGCCATTCGTAAAGATGAAGAATTAGATAACTTTCACTCTACATATGTCGATCAATGGGACTGGGAAAAAATCATTTCTAAAAATGAGCGTACCCAACAAACACTCGAAGAGCATGTTCGTACGATTTTTAAAGTCATTAAACATATGGAACATGAAGTATGGTACAAATATCCTCAGGCTGTGAATCATTTGCCTGATGATATTTTCTTTATCACAACGCAGGAACTATTGGATAAGTATCCAAATTTAAATTCAAAAGAAAGAGAAAATGCCATCACAAAAGAACATGGCTGTGTATTTGTGATGCAAATTGGTGATAAATTATCAAATAATGAAAAGCATGATGGTCGTGCACCAGATTATGATGATTGGAATTTAAATGGCGATATTCTATTCTGGTATGAGCCTCTACAAAGTGCTCTTGAAATTTCTTCAATGGGTATTCGTGTGGATGAAGATACTTTATTTGAACAATTAAAAAAAGAGAACTGCTTAGATCGATGTGAACTTCCATTCCATAAAGCAATTCTTAATAAAAAATTACCATATACTATAGGTGGAGGCATTGGGCAATCAAGACTTTGTATGTTGCTACTAAAAAAAGCACACATTGGAGAAGTCCAAGCAAGCTTATGGCCGCAAGACATGATTGATGCATGCTTAAAAAATAATATTCAAATCTTGTAGGACAATCGTCCTACTTTTTTATTGTCGTACCATTTGGATTGGATACATAATCCCCATATTCTAAATCAGATACTTCGCATCCATTCACTGTAATATTTCCAGCACAAACTGTAATAGCTCCATCTACACCTTCTTGTTGTCCATCATAAATAAATGCGCCATCAAACAATAAACCATCCATAATATTGTGTTTTATATCAATATCATCACATATTACACTTACTGTACACTGATTTTTCTTTGTGCTGTTTTTTAAATATGTATAATAAGCTCTACCTAAATTAAAATATTTTATCATCTTTTTCTCCTAAAGAAAAGGAATAGGTATTCACCTACTCCTTATATTTTATTCTTCTGATTGAATATCAATTGATCCATTATCTGTAGTTTCTGCATCTTGTAGAATTGATTCTTCTACAGATGATTCTACATTTTCCATCACTTCTCTATCGTCTGATCCTGATACTAATTTATCAAATTTTTCAGAATTTTCATTATGAACTTCATTCATACGTGCAATACGTTTTTCACGAAGCTCTTTTGCTTTAGCTGCAACGATTTCATTTTGAGGACGATCACCTTGACATCCTGTACCTGCAGGTATCAATTTACCAATGATAACATTTTCTTTCAAACCAATTAAATGGTCAACTTTACCTTTAATTGTCGCATCTGTAAGAACCTTTGTTGTTTCCTGGAACGAAGCGGCAGATAAGAAAGAATCTGTTTCAACTGAAGATTTAGAAATACCTAGTAATACAGGTTTGAAAGTAGCTGGAGTTTTTCCGCTTAATAATGCATCACGGTTGATTTTTGTGATGTTGTTAAGTGATAATTGAACACCAACATTTAAATCTGTATCTCCACTATCTACAACGATTACTTTCTTCATCATCTGTTTAATCATTACTTCCAAGTGCTTATCGCTAATTTCGATACCTTGGCTCTGGTATACTTTCTTAACTTCTTTTAAGATATAATCTTGAACTTCACGGACACCAGCAACACGCAATAATTCTTTTGGGTCTAATGGACCTTCAGTTAATGCAACACCAGCTTCAATCTTAGCTCCAATTTGAACCCATGGACGCATTGATTGGTTTGCATTAATTTTATGAGAAACACTTTCATGTTCATTTGTGATAATGACTTCTTGGCGCATTGTTCCTTCAATACGTTCGATTGAAGTGATTTCACCAGAAATCTGAGCAATTACCGCAACACCTTTTGGACAACGAGCTTCGAACAATTCTTCAACACGAGGCAAACCTTGAGTGATATCTTCTGCACCAGCACCGGCAACACCACCTGTATGGAATGTACGCATTGTTAACTGTGTACCTGGTTCACCAATTGATTGGGCAGCCATAATACCAATAGCTTCACCAACTTCAACGTCTTTACCAGTAGCCATGTTACGTCCATAACATTTACGACAAATACCTAAACGAGATTTACATGTAAATACAGAACGGATATACATACCTGTAACACCAGCATCTACAATTTTCTTTGCAAGTTCATCTGTGATAAACTCATCACTCGCAATAATTAACTCACCAGTTTTTGGATCTGTTACATCTTGTTTTGAATAACGACCAACTAAACGATCTTGTAATGGTTCGATAACAGAATTTGTCTTGCGATCCATTAAAGTTTCAATCCAGTAACCCTTATCTGTACCACAATCATCTTCTTTGATAATTACATCTTGTGCAACATCAACCAGACGACGAGTTAAGTAACCAGATTCGGCAGTCTTCAAGGCAGTATCAGTTAAACCTTTACGCACACCGTGAGTAGAGATAAAGAACTCACTTACGTTCAATCCTTCACGGAAACAAGAGTAAATAGGAACTTCTATGATAGTTGGAACATATTCGCCTGCACCCGCTTTGGCGTGACCTGGCTTAGCCATTAAACCACGCATACCAGCTAGCTGCGTAAAGTTTGACGCGTTACCACGGGCACCAGAAGTCGCCATCATGTTAATTGGGTTTTTACGAGGTAAGTTTTTCATCAATGATGTAACAATCTTATCTTTTTGATCATCCCACATCTTAGATAAGTGACGTTCCCATTCTTCCATTGTCAGCATACCCTTACGTTGTAAGTGTTTTAATTGATCGGCTTTAACACGACCCTCATCGATATATTCATCTTTGTGAGGAGCCACTTCGATATCTGATAAGGCAACTGTAATACCAGCTACTGTTGAATATTCAAATCCTAATGATTTGATTTGGTCAAGAATTTCAGCTGTTTGATCAGCATCATAACGCTTGAAGACTTCGGCAATAACTTTACCTAAATCTTTTTTCTTAACGGCATCAACTAAAGGCATAGCTTCAATATATTCTTTAATGTTTTGTCCTGGAGAAACAAAATATTTGTCAGGAGTACTTACAAAGTTTTCCTTACTAACCTCATTGATATAAGGGAAATCTTCAGGGAACATTGAGTTGAATACGATCTTTCCAACAGTTGTAATTAAATAATCATTTTTATGTTTTTCATCAAATGAAGTTTTATGCATGTTGCATACAGGCAATGCGATACGAGTGTGAAGGTGAACTTGTTTTGACTGATAAGCCATCATGACTTCATCTTCGTCTGTATATACATGACCTTCACTTTCACCAAAACGGTGCCAGTGAGCAGCTTCTAATGGGCAACCAACTTCTTCGTAGTGTTTAGCTTCTGCAAAGAATTCATCTTTCGTTTCTTCCATTGTTAAATAGAAATTACCCATAACCATATCCTGTCCTGGTGTAACAATTGGCTTACCATCTTTAGGACCTAAGATATTGTGGGAACCTAACATCATAACTAATGCTTCGGCACGAGCTTCTTCTCCTAATGGAACGTGGATGGCCATCTGGTCACCATCGAAGTCGGCATTGAACGCTGTACATACTAGTGGGTGAAGACGCATTGCACGTCCTTCAACCAATTTAGGCAAGAAAGCCTGAATACCTAAACGGTGTAGTGTAGGTGCACGGTTCATCAATACTGGATATCCATCAATTACTGTTTCAACAACATCCCAGATACGTGGATCGCGACGTTCGATTAATTTTTCTGCATTTTTAGGATTTTGAGCCAATCCTTGGTTTACAATTTCATTAATAATAAATGGTTTAAACAAGTTTACTGCCATTTCACGAGGAATACCACATTGGTACATCTTCAAATCTGGTCCTACGGCAATTACAGAACGACCAGAGAAGTCAACACGCTTACCTAATAAGTTTTGACGGAAACGACCTTGTTTACCCTTTAATGAGTGAGACAATGATTTTAATGCACGTCCACCCGCACCTGTAATCGGTTTTGAACGACGTCCATTGTCAATTAAAGCATCCACAGATTCCTGTAACATACGTTTTTCATTTTGAACAATGATATTAGGAGTGCCCAACTCTAATAATTTACGTAAACGATTATTACGAGTGATAACACGACGATATAAATCATTTAAATCACTTGTCGCAAAACGACCACCATCCAATTGAAGCATTGGACGTAAATCAGGTGGTATTACCGGAATGTTAGTCAGAATCATCCATTCTGGCATATTTTCACTATTGCGGAATGCGTTAATAGTATCTAAACGTTTGATTAATTTTTTACGTTTTTCACCTTGTGCTTTTTCAAGAGCATCTTGTACTTCTTGATATTCAGATTCTAAATCTACATCTTGCAATAGACGAAGTACAGCTTCAGCACCTGTTTGAGCAGTAAATCCTGTTGAACCATAAATAGCTTGGTTTTCACGGAATTCACGTTCAGAAAGAATTTGTTTATAAGCTAAACCAGATTCTTTTGGATCAGTAACGATGTAACTTACAAAGTATACAACTTCTTCTAATTGTTTAGGTGTTACATCCAACAACAATGCCATACGGCTAGGAATACCACGTAAATACCAAATATGAGCTACTGGTGCAGCTAAATGGATGTGACCCATACGTTCACGTCTTACGCTTGCCTTTGTGATTTCTACACCACAACGGTCACATACAACACCTTTAAAACGTACTTTTTTATATTTACCACAAGCACATTCCCAGTCCTTAGTTGGACCGAAAATGCGTTCGCAGAATAAACCATCACGTTCAGCTTTTTGTGAACGATAGTTAATTGTCTCAGGCTTAGTTACTTCACCATGACTCCATTTCAAAATCGTTTCTGGACTCGCTAAGCGAACCTGAATCGAGGCAAAATTGTTAATACTCATATTTTATACTACGCCTCCTCTTCTTCGTTATTTTCTTCTTCAATATCGTCGACTAACTCTTCCTTTTGAACTTCCTCTTGTAAAGGTTGAGCTGGATGAGCGTCCTGGTCATCATCATCTAATGTGATGTCAACCTCATTATTATTTTCATCTAACAAACGAATATCGATTGCTAGACCTTGTAATTCGTGCATCAATACACGGAATGATTCTGGAACCCCTGGTTCTGGAATATCTTTACCTTTGATAATAGCTTCATAAGTCTTAATACGACCTTGAATATCATCAGATTTGATTGTCAAGATTTCTTGCAAAGTGTGGGCAGCACCATATGCTTCCAATGCCCAAACTTCCATCTCTCCAAATCTCTGACCACCATTTTGAGCTTTACCACCCAAAGGTTGTTGAGTTACTAAAGAGTATGGTCCTGTAGCACGAGCATGTAATTTATCGTCAACCATGTGGGCCAACTTGATCATGTACATTACACCAACACTAATACGTTCATCAAATGGTTGTCCAGTTTGTCCATCGTATAATACCTGTTTTCCATCTACAGTCATGCTTGCTTCACGCATTACATCCTGCAAGTCTTCATTTGATAAACCATCGAATACAGATGTAGAGAATTTAACACCAAGTTTACGAGCTGCGTAACCTAAGTGGATTTCTAGAATCTGTCCAATGTTCATACGAGAAGGTACACCGAATGGATTCAACAAGATATCAACTGGATGTCCATCAGCCATAAATGGCATATCTTCGATTGGTAGAATCTTAGAGATGACACCTTTGTTACCGTGACGACCAGACATTTTATCACCTTCAGAAATCTTACGTTTCTGAACGATATATACTTTAACACGCATATTTACTCCAGGAGGAAGATCCGATCCATCTCCACGTTTAAACACACGAATAGAATGAACAATACCAGCACCACCATGAGGTACTTTCAATGAATTGTCACGAACTTCACGTGATTTTTCACCAAAGATTGCTAATAATAATTTTTCTTCTGGACTAACTTCACTTTGTCCTTTTGGAGTAACCTTACCAACTAAGATATCTCCTTCTTTTACTTCGGCACCAACCATAATGATACCATTTGAATCTAATTTACGAACTGCGCTTTCACCAACGTTAGGAATATCACGAGTGATTTCTTCAGGACCTAACTTAGTTTCACGACAGTCAATATCATATTCTTCTACGTGAATTGAAGTATATACATCATCACTAACCATACGTTCTGACATGATGATGGCATCCTCGTAGTTATATCCATGCCATGTTGTATATGCGATAACAACGTTTTGACCTAAAGCCAATTCACCATTTTGCATACTTGGACCATCAGCCAAGATATCGCCCTTTTCAACTTTTTCTCCAACCTCTACAATTGGACGTTGGTTAATACAAGTACTTGCATTTGAACGAGCAAACTTACGTAATTGATAAGTATGGTTTTCACCTTCATTATCTTTAACAACAATACGTAAACTATCTACATACTCTACAACACCATCTTGTTTGGCGACAATACCTACACCAGAGTCTTTGGCAATTTTATATTCAATACCAGTACCTACATAAGGTGAATGTGGAACTAATAATGGAACGGCCTGACGTTGCATGTTGGCACCCATTAAGGCACGAGAAGCATCATCGTTTTCCAAGAATGGTACACAAGCAGTGGCAACAGATACGATCTGTTTTGGACTGACGTCGGCAAGTTCTACTTCTTCACGATCAGCGATAATAGTTTCACCAGCCTTACGAGCTACGACACGTTCATTTACTAAATGACCATCACGAACCTCATTGGCCTGAGCAATTACATAATCTGCTTCTTCATCCGCACTTAAGTAAACTGTATCTTCACTAACTGTACCATCTGCATTTACCTTACGATAAGGTGTTTGGATAAATCCATATTCATTGATACGAGCATAAGTTGTTAAGTTATTAATCAAACCAATGTTTGGTCCTTCAGGCGTTTCGATTGGACAAATACGACCATAGTGAGAGTTATGAACATCGCGAACTTCAAAACTTGCACGGTCACGACTAATACCACCTGGACCTAAAGCTGAAATACGACGTTTGTTTGTCAACTCAGCTAGAGGGTTTTGTTGATCCATGAACTGCGACAATTGCGAACTAGAGAAGAATTCTTTAATTGCAGCTGTCAAAGGACGAATGTTTGTCAATTTTCTTGGTGTTAAGCTATCCATTTCTTGAATTGACATACGTTCTTTAACAACACGTTCCATACGAGATAAACCAATACGGAATTGGTTTTGGATCAATTCACCAACAGAACGAATACGACGGTTTCCTAACATATCGATATCATCTGTTGTTCCTACACCTTCCATAACATTTAAACTATATGAGAAGAATGCATACATATCTGAAACTGTAATTGTATGCTTGTTTGCGAATGGGTCATTTCCAGCAACACGTACTTCATCCCCATTGTTGTCAATAATATATACTTCTTGAACACATGCACCAATCAACCATGCTGTGATATCTTCACTTAAAGCACGTTGTTTAACTTGTGTTTCAACATCACTATCGATAGCATCTGGACTTACGCCAACCATATAACGGTTCGCAACTAATTCCATATCCGCATCAACAATATCTTCACCTTGCGCATTTGTTAAACGTCCAAGTGCATATAAACGTTGTCCATAGTTAAATACAGAATCCATATTTTCAGCTGTTAATTTAACTGGTTGTGCAAACAATCCTGCAAAAATTTCAACATTTTCAACAACCTTTTGGATTGCTAAAACATCTTGTTCAGTTAATACTGTACCAGCATCTAAATAAGCATCTTCCGTTTCTACATCACTAGCCAATACACGACCAATTAATCCTGTAGTCCAGCTTGTCGGAATTGAAACAATATCTTCTTCATGGAATTCTGAGCGGAATGGATAAGCGACACAATAAGTGCCTTTAGCCAATTCTTCACGCAATGCATTTTTTTCATCACGATGAACCATAGTACCTTTTTCCATGAAAACATTACCATTTACATCAACTATGTCATGAGCAAGTGTCATACCATACATACGATCGATTGCATTTAATTTCTTGCGTAATTTATAACGGCCAGCCTTTGTCAAATCATAACGACGGTGATCAAAGAATTTAGCCTGCATCAAAGTGATTGATCCATCTAATGTAGGAATTTCATCACTTCTCTGGTTTTCATAGAAAGAAAGTAAAGCTTCCTGAGTAGTTTTTACTTTATCATTCAATAAAGTATTTTCAATTTCTTCATATTTTCCAAAGAAGGCAGTGTACAACAACAAATACATATTCATGTATTCGCGATCTTCTGCATCTGTAGCTACATCAGACCAGTTACGTCCCATTGCACGTAAGAACGTTTCCATCATTGATGTATCATGAGTATCTTCATTTACCCCAATATTCAAAGACATACCTATAGCCTTGAATAAGATACTGAATAATACTTTACGACGACGGTCAATAGAAACGTTGATCAAACGTCCATTTGTAGTTTTCTTTTGTTCAGTCATGAACTCTAGCCAAGTACCACGACTTGGGATTAATTCACAACTAAAGTTTTGTTTACCAGTCTTTTCATCATAACTGTCCGCAAAATATGCTCCAGGAGAACGTACGATCTGACTAACGATTACACGTTCCGCACCATTGATGATGAATGTACCAGTTTCTGTCATTAAAGGGAAATCCCCTAAATATACTTCTTCGCTCTTTGTTACAACTTCCCCAGTTTCTGAGTCTGTAACTTCCAATTCCATATCTGCATATAGAGGTGCTGCAAAGTTGCATTCTCTATACATAGATTCTTCAGCGTTATATTTTGGTTCTTCAAAATGATAACGCAAGAAATTTAAACGAATGTTTTTTCCATAGTTTTCAATTGGATAGATTTCTTCAAATACTTCTTGGATACCTTGTTGCGTAAACCATTTAAATGAATCTGTCTGGATTTCGACAAGATTAGGTAACTCTAATTTACCACTAACCTTTGAGTAATCTCGGCGGGAAGATTTCTTTCCACACGAGACAATACGATATGCTTTGTTGTTGTCCATGCATGCCATCCTTTCGTTCGAATTTGTACTATATTAGGAAGTTTTCATCCGAAAACTTACACTATTATGCAATTTATTATACTACTAGTAAAAGTGCCAAATGTCAAGAAAAACTTGACAAAATCATGAAAATAGGATATAAATAATGCCTATCCTTTTTAAGCACCCACATGAAATAGGTGCTTTTTTCTTTTTTTGACATACAAACCAATTCCTAATACAATAATGAAAGTTAGAAGGAGTCTATAATGAAAAAACTATTAACATTCATATTAACTTGTTTTTTATCCCTTTCACTTGCAGGATGCTCGCACTCAAAAAATAACGATGATATTCTCACATTCTTTAATGCGTTAGATAATACACTAAATTTAAAAAGCGCCCAAATCAATGGAATACTCACTATGAAAGATTCAAAATTAAATATTAATGCCCAAATTCTTCAAAAAGACGATTTACAAGTTGCCAGTTCAATCGGTCTTGTTGCAGGAAAAAACGTACAAAACAACTTTTTGAACTTTTATATCAAAGATGGAAAAACATATTTAAATTCCATGGGAACAAAAACACAAAGTACAGTGGATAAGATTGGGTTAAAACAAAATTCAAAATTAAATGCATACAACCCATTTCTAGATTTAACGGATGATCAATTGTGTGAATTGTTTGATTCCTCTAAAAAGGAAGATAACAACTATACTTTTAAAGTTAATACAAGCAAATTAGCAACACTACTCGATAACATGGGATCAATCAAACTAGATAATGCTACATTAGAAGCAACAATCAGGAATAATAAAATTACTCATCTTGCTCTAAATTTTATAGGAACGCAAACAGTAGAAAATGCAAGTGCTGATATTGATGTTTCATTAAAATTAAACATCAAAAATCTAAAGAAGATCAACTTTCCAAATGATTTAGAAGAATATAAAAACGAAACTGCAGAAGATTAATTTTTCTGCAGTCTTTTTCTATTTTTTTACTTTTTCTTCTATCTCTTTTTGTTTTTGCATAACTTCATTAATTTTTTCTTGAATTAAATGAGCATAGGCATCTGCTCCAGGCTCCATTGGATGTATTCCATCTGCTTCTAACAGGTCTGTATGCTGTGAAATATAAGAATTCCAATCAACAATTGTTATATTTGAATGTTTTTTTGCTAACTCTTGTAAATATTCATTATTGCTAGCTTCCCATTCAACACCTGGCGCATATATATTGACCCAGAAAATAGATTTATCTGAACCAATCATTTCTAGCTCTTGTTCAACATTATTTTCATCTAAAACGCCATTTGTTCCAAGTGAAATAACAACTGTATTATGAATATTTCCTTGTGACTGATACCAACGCAATATGTCTTGAGCCTGATATATTTGTCGTGAAACAGCTGCATCTACAATAGAATCAGGATAAACGGCTTGAATATTTGTATATGCCGACAACATAACGGAATCTCCTATGCAGAATAACCCTTTATCGGATACTTTCTGTGAATTTCCACTTGAGCTATAATCTACATCTTTAGCCTTTTCCATTTTACCATCTGATTTTGCATTCTTTTTCTTTTTGATTGCTTCTTCATTTTCTGCAATACGCTTTTGTAACTCAGTTGAATCCACTTCTTTTGAAGTTACTAAAGCAACAACACCAGTTGCCTGAAATACCAAGCCAACGATTCCACAAGCCAGTACCGCTTTCTGAAATTTAGGCTTAATTTGCTTGTACTTAAACACTTTTAAGAAATAATTTGTCCATACAACAAGTGCAATCAAAATTACAAATTCAAATAAATATATGATGAAATGTTTATTCCAATCCTTATACTGAAACAAATAAATCACTGGATATTGCCATAAATAAATTTCATAACTATGTCTACCAATCCAATCTAATATAGGCACATCCAACGAAACTGAGCTATTTGCCGTTTTCTCAATTAAGAACATAGACAAAATTGTTGTTAGTGCCAACACTAATAAATATACAATTGGCATTTTACCAGCAAAAATAAAGTAAGAAACAGCCAATATTCCAATCAAAGAAAGTGAAATATAAAAATTCTTTTTCGTTTCCTCTTCCTTTGTATATATCCAACCCAAAAGCATTCCGGCAAATAACGAATAAACTCGAGTATCTGTTCCATAATACAATCTTGTTACATTAAACCCACACAAATAAAGGACTGGCATTATTAACGCAAAAGCAACAGTGACTCCAAACATTGTCTTGATTGTATTCGACTTTCCTTTTTTTTCTTCCAACTTATATAATCCAAATAATAAAAGCGGAAAAATCAAATAAAACTGCATTTCAATAGACAAGAACCATAAATGAGAAAATGGTGAAGTATTCGCAATTCTAGTAAAGTAATCCAAGCTCTGTGAAATCTGCCAAAAGTTATTAAAACCCGCAAATATACTTAATACTTGCATCTTCATTCCACGCAAACTATCATTAGCCAAAAAGAAATAAATTCCTAAAGTTGTAAAAACCATTACCAACAATGGCGGGTACAATCTTTTTATTCTTGATACATAAAATTTTATAACAGAAAATTCCTTGTTTTCCATTTTTTTCTTATTTGTGATAACCATTAAAAAACCAGTTAAGACAAAAAATAAAACAACTCCTAAATAACCACCCTTAAAGACATTAGGAAACATATGGAAAAGAGTAATTCCAATAATGGCAATACCCCGCAATCCATCCATTCCCTTTATTCGGTTTCCTTTTTCTTTCATATCAACATATCCCCTTATCACGCTCTTATAAGCAGTTTATATTTTAGCACAAATAAACCTTAATATTTATTAATAAATATATAAATTTTTAATATCACTTTTTTGTAAAATACAATATAATATATAAAGATTCCAGAAAGGAAAATAACATGCAAAGTATTAAAACAATTTATAAAATCGGACCCGGACCTAGTAGTTCACATACATTTGGTCCAATGATGGCTTCTAAGTATATTAATAAGCACTATCCAGATGCCTCGCACTTCAAAATTACCCTATTTGGTTCTTTAGCACTTACAGGAAAAGGACATCTTACAGATAAAATCATCCTAAAAACATTGGGTGCTAACAAATGTGAAATCATCTTTGATTTAAAAAAAGAAGTTGAACACCCAAACACGATGATTATCGAAGTTTTTAATGATGATACTAAAATTGCACAACACACTTTCGTTTCAATTGGTGGCGGTAAAATTGAAATCGATGGTAAAAAAGGCAATGTCGACCCTGAAATTTATCCACATACAAAAATGGATGATATTCAAGTCTATTGCAATGAACGACATTTACGTTTAGATCAATATATCGATGAAGTAGAAGGTACTGAATTTGATTCTTACATGAATCAAATCTTCAAACAAATGTTAAAAACAGTAAATACTGGATTAAAAAAGACTGGAGTATTGCCTGGAAGTTTAAAAATCGATCGTGTAGCCCACGCATTATACCAATCAGCACAAAGTTGTAGTGATATCCAAGACAAAAACAGTTTATTACTAAGTAGCTATGCCTATGCAGCCAACGAACAAAACGCTAGTGGAGGCATTGTCGTAACTGCTCCAACAATGGGTAGTTGCGGTGTATTACCGAGTCTTGTATATCATTTCTATCATGATCAAAAATATCCTAAAAAGACACTTATTCAAGGTTTAAAAGTTGCCGGATTGATTGGAAATCTAATTCAAACAAACGCAACCATTTCAGGAGCTAAAGCCGGATGTCAGGCCGAAGTTGGTGCTGCCTGCTCAATGGGTGCTGCCTTTGTAGCTTATTGCCAGCTTCAAAATAATGAACAAATTGAATGTGCTGCAGAAATTGGATTAGAACACCATCTAGGACTTACATGCGATCCAGTTGGCGGATACGTCATGATTCCTTGTATTGAAAGAAATGCCGTAGCTGCACAAAGAAGTGTGGATGCCGCAAGACTTGCCAAATATTTACGCAATGTGAAAAAGAATCGTGTAAGCTTTGATATGGTCGTTCAAACCATGAATCTAACAGGAAAGAAACTTCCAATTGAATTAAAAGAAAGTGCACTAGGTGGACTAGCCGTTGTTGTACCTGAAAAAGCATAAAGGCCTAATTCATGTGAATTAGACCTTTTCTCTATTTATCACGAACAAAACACTCTAATACTTTATAGCCCTTTCGTTCTAAATCGGCTTGTAAATCATCTGGTTCGGTAGTATCACAACGAATAACTAGATTGGCAATTCCATCTTCAAAAGAATACACACCAATATGATTGATATTCACTTTGTTTTCAACAAAGATTTCCGACAACTTACC
Organism: uncultured Holdemanella sp.; assembly: GCF_958348295.1. Classification (NCBI taxonomy): domain Bacteria; kingdom Bacillati; phylum Bacillota; class Erysipelotrichia; order Erysipelotrichales; family Erysipelotrichaceae; genus Holdemanella; species uncultured Holdemanella sp. The sequence goes on along the minus strand of NZ_CATVYQ010000025.1, from coordinate 7,269 downwards.
AATGGCACCAATTTCATCTTTTACGGCAACCGTAATTCTTGAACCCACTTCATCCCATCCAAGAACATTCAAGAAACATTTAAATACATCATTTTGCGTTACAATACCCGTAACTTCACCCGATGCATTGACTACCGGCAGACATCCAATATTGTTTTTCAACATTTTCTGTGTCGCATATTCCATCAATTCATTCTCATCCACAGAAATGACTTTTTTTACCATCACAGTACTTACAGTTGTTTTTGACAATAAATAATTCAATTCATATATGCTTAAGCTTGTCGCATTCGTTGTACCCGAATTTGAAATCATACCCTCAGTAATCAATCCAACAAGTTGACCTTTTTCAACAACTGGAACACGGTGAATTCCCTTTTCCTTCATCAAATCAATGATTTGTGAAATCGTTGCATCTGGTTCAGCACATATAACATTTTTTGTCATATAATCTTTAACTTTAAACATCTTATTATCCTCCTAGATATGCCTTTTGAACATCCGGACTCTTGGCAAGCTCTTCACCTGTACCTGACATTACAACTTTACCCGTCTCTAAAACATAGGCACGATGTGCAATCGACAAAGCCATCTTTGCGTTTTGTTCTACCAATAAAACCGTTGTTCCCGACTTATTGATTTCTTCAATAATATTAAAGATTTCCTTAACCAAAATAGGAGCAAGCCCCATGCTTGGCTCATCCAAAAGTAACAATTTAGGCTTAGCCATTAAAGCACGTCCCATCGCTAACATTTGTTGCTCACCACCAGATAAAGTAGAAGCATCCTGATTCATACGTTCTTTTAAGATTGGAAACTGTTCACAGACCTTTTCATAATCACGCTTGATTCCGTCTTTATCTTTTCTTAAAAAAGCACCCATCATCAAATTTTCATATACACTCATACCCGTAAAGATACGACGGCCTTCCGGCACTTGCGTTAAACCCATCTCAACAATATGTTTCGGATTGGCCTTCATAATTGATTCATTTAAAAAGTTGATTTCTCCACCCGACTTTTTAACAATGCCACTAATTGACTGCATCATCGTCGTTTTTCCAGCTCCATTGGCACCAATCAACGCGACAATTTCACCTTCATTCACTTCTAAACTAATGCCTTTTAAAGCTTCAATAACACCATAATGCACATGAAGATCTTTGATTTCTAACATTGCCATACTAGATCTCCTCTCCTAAATATGCCTTAACTACAAACTCATTTTGTTTGATTTCTTCAGGCGTACCATTCGCTATCATTTTACCATAGTTCAAAACATAAATACGCTCGCAAATCTTCATAACCAAAGACATATCATGTTCAATCAGGATTACAGTTAATTTATATTTCTCTCGAATATGATCAATCAATTCTGTTAACTCTTTTGTTTCCTGCGGATTCATACCAGCAGCCGGCTCATCCAAATATAAAATTTTGGGCTGAATTGCCAAAGCACGAGCAATCTCCAATCGACGTTGTTTACCATAAGGAAGATTTGTCGCCAATTCATTTCTTAAAGAATATAATCCAACTTCTTTTAAAAGTTCTTCTGCCTTTTCTTCGACCCATTTCTCTTCTTTATAATACGAAGGCAAACGCAAAATCGCAGCTAAACTTCCATAACGAATATTTTTATGCATCGCAACCTTAACATTTTCTAATACTGTCATCGATTTAAATAAACGAATATTCTGAAATGTACGTGCAACACCTAAGTTTGTGATTTTATAAGGCTTCAATCCACCAATCTGAATACTCTTATCTTGATCCATCAACTCAATCAAACCACTACTTGGTTCATAGACCCCTGTCAACAAGTTGAATAATGTTGTTTTACCAGCACCATTTGGACCAATCAAACCAATAAGCTCTCCCTCATTGATTGTCATGGACACATTAGAAACTGCACAAAGACCGCCGAAATTCTTTGTCAAATTTTTTACATTTAAAATTGTTTTCATGCAGATTTCTCCTTTCGCTTATCAAATAATTTCTTAAATGACAATTCTTTTGTGCCTAAAATTCCCGTTGGCTTAAAGATCATGATTCCAACCAATGCCAAGCCATAAATAATCATTCGAATTTCTGAGAAGTTTGCCAAAACAACATTGATAATACCAATCGCAACAGCTGCCAAGACACTTGATGTCATAGAACCCATACCACCAAATACGACCATAACTAAGATATCGATTGATTTATTAAATGTAAATTGATCTGGCTTAATAACATAGAAGTTACAAGCAAACAATGCTCCAGCTAAAGAAGCTAATAACGCACCAATCACAAAGGCAATAACTTTATATTTCGTGGTATTGATGCCCATTGCCTCACTAGCAATCTCATCTTCACGAATCGATAAACAAGCTCGTCCAGGAGCAGAATGTGTAAAGTTACAAACAACTAAAATTGAAATAACAGCACACACAAACAACAATGGAAATGTAGTTAATTTTGGAATTCCATTTAGTCCGGCTGCTCCATTTGTGATTTCCATATTCTGTACTAGGATACGAACAATTTCTGCAAATCCCAAAGTTGCAATAGCCAAATAATCTCCTTTTAAACGTAATGTTGGAATAGAAACAATCAAAGCTACAATGGTTGAAAGAACAAAACCAATCAATACGCCAATCACTAGTCCTGTCATATTTGGCATCATTTTAACCATAATACCAGCACAATATGCTCCAATACACATAAATCCAGCATGTCCTAATGAGAACTGACCACATACACCAATAACTAAGTTTAAAGAAACAGCTAAAATAATATTAATAAAAATATTATATAAAGTAATTGAATAATAAGATCCAATAATTCCAACTTTCATTAAAATCGTTAAAACTACAAAAGATACAACAGAAAGTACAAGCCAGGCAAAATTTGCCTTATTCAATAATTCTTTGCGCATGACTTACACCTTCTCTCTAACGTTTTTACCTAATAAACCAGCTGGTTTTAAGATCAAAATCAAAATTAAAATAATGTAAACAATCGCATCCTTATACAAAGAACTACCATATGCGGTAACCATCGTTTCGGCAATACCAATAAACAATCCACCAATCATGGCTCCTGGAATACTTCCAATGCCACCAAATACAGCGGCAATAAATGCTTTTAACCCTGGCGTCATACCCATTAATGGATTGATTGAGTTATAGTAAATACCAACTAGAACACCGGCAACACCCGCTAAAGCAGATCCTAATAAGAATGTAAAAGAAATTGTTTTATCTACATCGATTCCCATCAAACGTGCAGCATCTTCGTCAACACTTACAGCACGCATGGCGCGACCCATTTTTGTCTTTTGAACAATAAATTGCAAAACAATCATTAAAATTACGGTAATCACAAAAATATAAACTTGTTGCATCGTAATCGTAACGGGTCCTAAATGAAAAGATGCACTCGTTAATAATTTAGGATAAGTTCTTACTTCACTTCCCATAATATATTGTGTTGCATACTCCAATACATAACTTACACCAATTGCTGTGATCAATGCGGTAATTCGAGTCGCATGACGAAGTGGCTTATACGCAATGCGTTCAATCAAAACACCAACGACTCCACAAAAAACCATTGAAATCAATAGGGCAGGAATAAATCCCAATCCACAATATGTTGTGATTAGAAATGCACAATACGCACCTAACATATAGATATCTCCATGTGCAAAGTTAATCAATTTAATAATTCCATAAACCATGGTATATCCCAAGGCAATCAAGGCATAAATACTTCCTAAGGATAGACCATTGACTAGTTGTTGTAAAAAAGCTGTCATATTAACCTCCTTATTAAAAAAGAGGGGGAATTGTCCCCCTGAACAAATACTTATTTATTTGGATCTACTGATACGGCTTCAGTTTGAACACCATCTACTAAGTTAACAACTAATACAGATTTCTTAGGTGAATGTGTCTTATCAAATGTGAATGAACCAGTCAAGCCTTCAAATTTAGCATCAGCGATAGCCTTTTGTAGATCTGCACCTGTTTTACCAGCTTTTTCTAAAGCTTGTAAACCTAAGTTAGTAGCATCATATGTTAATGCAGAGAACATATTTGGAGCTTCTCCATATTCTTCAGTATATGCATTTACAAATGCAGTTAAATCATCACTTGCGTTAACTGTAGTATAAGCAGTTGAATAGTAGCAGTTATTTAAATTTTCACTACCAGCAAGTTCAGCTAATTTTTCTGATTCAAATCCATCAGCACCTAAAATTGTGCAATCCATGCCAGCTTCACGAGCTTGTTTAATAATTAATCCAGCTTCTGAATAGTAACCAGCGATGAATAATACATCTGCCCCTTTATCTTTTACTTTCGTGATAATACCTGCAAAGTCAGTATCTTTAGCATTATAACTTTCAGTAGCTACAACTTCTCCACCCAAATCTTCAAATTTTTGTGTAAATACCTTAGTAAGACCTTTTCCATAATCACTAACTTCATTGATAATTACAGCTTTTCTCTTTCCTAAATTTTCATATCCAAATTTAGCCATTGCCTTACCTTGATATGAGTCTTCAAAACAAATACGGAATGCATATTCATAAGGAGAATCTCCATTCATTGTTGCATCGACCTGAGTAGCTGATGGTGAAATAACTGGAACCTGGTTTTGATCCGCTACTGGATATGTTGCGATAGAAGCACCAGAAGTTGCAGGACCTACAACTAATGCTACACCATCTTCAGTCATCAATTTTGTAGCCGCACTAGTAGATTCACTCGCATCTCCTTTATTATCCATTTTAACAGCTTTAATTTTATACTTTGAATCCTTATTTGCGTTATATTGTTTAATTGCTAATTGAGCTCCCTTATACTCCGCTTGACCATAAGAAGCTACAGCACCAGATAATTCATAGTTCAAACCAATTTTGACTGTATCTCCCTCTTTTAATTCAGTTGCGGCTGTTCCTCCACCAGAACTACATCCGACTAACATACTTAATGCGACAGCACTTGAAGCAAACATTTTTAATAATTTACCTTTCATAATCTATACCTCCCTCGAGTTGTACAGATATAATAGCGCAAGCAGAAAACGTTTTCAAGCACTTTTTACATTTTATTACATTTAATTTTACATTACATTTTACAATTTACATCATTTTCAGCTGTTTTCTTAACAAAAAAAATAGCTAAAGTTATCAAAACCTTAGCTATTCAATCAACTATTAATACATTCCCTGAGGCATTGCAGGTGCTGGTTCTTCTTTATCGATTTTTGCAACTCCAGCCTCTGTTGTTAAGAACAATGCTGAAATACTAGAAGCATTCATCAATGCATTACGAGTTACCTTTGTAGGATCAATGATACCAGATTCAATCATATCTACCCATTCACCATTTTTAGCATCAAATCCTACATTTTCGCCAGCTTCTTTTTGTCTTTCAACAATCTCTTCACTGTTATATCCAGCATTATCAGCAATCTGTGCAATTGGAGCCAATAATGCATCAAATACGACTTTAATACCCTTTTGAACATCGACTACATCCGATTTCACTTCATCTTTCAAAGCTACATAAGCCTTTACTAAACAAGCTCCACCACCTACGACAATACCTTCACTAACAGCAGCACGAGTTGAGTTCAATGCATCTTCAATACGAAGTTTCTTTTCTTTTAATTCGCTTTCAGTTGCAGCACCCACTTTAATGATTGCAACACCATTTGATAATTTACCTAAACGCTCTGCCATACGTTTCTTATCATAATCACTTGTAGTGTTTTCCATTTGCGCTTCAATTTCGGCTACACGAGCAGCCACTTCTTCTTTACTTCCAGCTCCACCAATCATTGTTGTATTATCCTTTGTGACAACGATCTTCTTAACTGTACCTAAGTCAGATAACTGCATATCTTTCAATTCCATATTCAAATCTTTTGAATAGAATTTAGCACCTGTCATAATCGCAATATCCTGCAACATTTCTTTTTGGTTATCACCAAAACCAGGAGCTTTAGTAGCCACTACATTGAATGTTCCACGAAGCTTATTCAATGCCAAAGTAGAAACTACTTCATTTTCCAAATCTTCCGCAATAATCAATAATGCACGATTTGCCTGAACCAATTGTTCTAGTAAAGGCAAGATTTCTTGAATATTTGTGATTTTTTGATCCGTTACCAAAACATAAGCATTTTCCATGGTTGCTTCCATCTTTTCACGATCACTAACCATATATGGAGAAACATAACCCTTGTCATATTGCATACCTTCACTAATTTCAAGTTCTGTTTCAAAGCCTTTTGAATCATCTGTTGAAATGACACCATCACGACCTACTTTTTCCATCGCATCCGCAATGATCTTACCAATTTCTTCTGAACCTGATGAAATTGTCGCAACATTGGCAATATCTTTACTGCTTTCTACTTTCTTAGAAACAGATAAGATATATTCACTTACTGCCTTAGCTGCCTTTTCAATACCTTCACGCATCAATACTGGATTAGCTCCACGATCGACTTGGCGTAAACCATTTTCAATCATACTTTGAGCTAAAATAGTAGCTGTTGTAGTTCCATCACCGGCTGTATCATTGGTCTTATTGGCAACTTCATATACCAATTTAGCACCCATATTTTCAAACTTATCTTCCAATTCAATTTCTTTGGCAATACTTACACCATCATTTGTGATCAATGGTGAACCATAATCCTTTTCAAGAACAACATTACGTCCTTTAGGACCTAAAGTAACACGAACCGCATTAGCTAGTGTGTTGACACCTCTTAACATAGATTCGCGAGCATCTTTTGAAAAACGTACTTCTTTAGCCATAATTTGTTACCTCCTACTATTTGCTTACCGCAATAATATCTTCATCTTTGATGACAATAAATTCTTCATCATCAATCTTCATTGTAGTGCCTGAATATTCTTTATATAAAACTTTGTCTCCACAAGCATATCCAGTATCTTTAACATCCGCTCCAATACTTGCGACAACTGCAAGCTTTGACTTTTCTTTCCCACTTGTCAAAATGATTCCACTTGCCGTAGTTTTTTCTTCTTTTTCTTTCTTTAATAAAACATAATCATGTAAAGGTTGTAACATAATTCATCCTCCTTTTAGCACTTAACTATTCTAACTGCTAAATACTATTATACTCATTTTTAGCACTGATGCAATAAGTTTGCTAAATTTTAACAAATAAAAACCGCGTTTAAAAAGCGCGGTTTTCTCTGCGGCTATAAGCCTTTACTGCCAGCTCGCGTCTCAAGGCGCTGCT
>NZ_CATVYQ010000024.1:0-31320 GCF_958348295.1 uncultured Holdemanella sp. | reverse complement strand
ACAATAGTTGGGCTTGCCCCTGCGAAGATAGCTAGCTGCCGGGTCCTTTTTTTTTAGATTTTTGTTGATTCTTATATGTAAATTTGATATTTTTTTATTTAAGAGATATTGTATTATGGCATTCAAGGAGGCCGTTCATGTATAAAGTAAGTATATTGATTCCAGTATATAATGTGGAAAAATATTTATCAAAATGTCTGGAATCTATTCTTTTACAGACATACAAAAATATAGAAATTATTATTATAAATGATGGAACAACCGATTCATCTTTAGAAATTGCGAATTTATATGCAAGTAAGTATGATTTCATTCATGTATATAGCTATGAAAATGCAGGTATTTCTACTACTCGAAATCGGGCATTAGAAAAGGCTACGGGTGACTACTATTTATTTGTGGATAGTGATGATTATTTAGATCCTAAAATGATAGAAAAAATGGTTGATCGAGCTATCAAAACAAATAGTGATATAGTAACTTGCGGTTATCGTATTGAATATAAAGGTTTATCCATACCAGTAAGTCCTATGCGAAAACAAACTATGGATTCTTTATCTGCACTAAGAGCATTGTCTCAAAATAAGGGGATTAATAATTACCCTTGGGGAAAATTATATGCGGCTTCTTGTTTTAAAAATGTTCAATTTCCTGATGAAAAAAAAGGATTTGAAGACACATATACGGTTTTTAAGGCAATTTATAATGCGAAGCGCATATCTATAATGCCTAATTGTTACTATCATTATGTGAAACGTCCAGGATCTTTAACCGATCATATGGATATTGTGCAGGCTTATGAAATGCGTGCAGCCTATGAGTATCAAGAGCTTTGTTTGCATCAATGGTTTCCTGAAGAAAACTTTTATTACGATATTAACTTTTATAATAGTGATATGGTAATTTTATACACTTTGATTTTTTTCTATTCGAGAAAAGATCAACCTGTTTATGTACCAGCTGTAATTGATTGGTCAAAAATTAATATATTTTATAAAATAGGATATCGTGTATGGCGATTCATCGCGTGTATTAAGTTTGGGTGGTCTTTAAAATGGCAAGAGAATTAATTCGTAAGGCAACATTAGAAGATATGCCTATATTATTAGAAATATATGATAGAGCAAGAAAATTTATGGCTTCTTGTGGAAATGTAAATCAATGGACAAATGGATATCCATCAAAAGAAATATTGTCTGAAGATATCGCAAAAGGTGAAATGTATGTTTTAGAAGATGAGGATGGTATTCAGGCTAGTTTTGTATTTTACTGTGGAATTGATCCTTGTTACAACAAAATCTATGATGGTCAATGGTTAAATGATGAGCCATATGGAGTGATTCATCGAATTGCGACTCGTGGATTAAAAAAACATATGGCTAATATCATTTTAGAATATTGTTCTTCTAAAATTGATAATATTCGTATGGATACACATATTGACAATAAACCAATGCAAAATTTTATGATTAGACATGGATTTAAACATGTTGGTACTATTTATTTAAAAAATGGACAAAGTCGTTTGGCATTCCATTGTAATTTAAATGAAAATTAGGTAAACTTAAAGAGTTTAGGGAGATTATATTTATGGCATTTGAATCATTAAGTGAACGCTTAAATAAAGCATTTAAGAATATTTCAGGACAGGGAAAACTAACTGAAAAAAATATGACTGACATGTTAAAAGAAGTACGCATGTCATTATTAGAAGCCGACGTTAATTATGATGTTGTTAAGAGCTTTGTTGAAAATGTAAAAGAAAAGGCATTAGGACAAGAAGTATTAGATTCTTTAAATCCAGGTCAGATGGTAGTCAAAATTGTACATGATGAACTACAAACCTTATTAGGTGAGGAAGATGCACATATCCACTTTAAAAAACAGGGTATGACTACGGTTATGATGGTTGGTTTACAAGGTACTGGTAAAACGACAGCAAGTGCAAAAATTGCCAATTACTGTAAAAATAAATTGGCACGTCGTGTTTTATTAGTGGCATGTGACGTAGTTCGTCCTGCTGCTATTGAACAGTTACAGACACTCGGTAAAAGTATAGATGTAGAAGTATTCACATGTGGTCCAGAAACACCTGCAGTTGAAACAGCAAAACAAGCATTGACATACGCAAGAGATCGTCAAAAAGATTTGGTAATCTTTGATACGGCTGGTCGTTTACATATTGATGAAGCATTGATGCATGAGCTTCAACAAATGAAAGAGCTAGTTGTTCCAGATGAAATTCTATTGACTGTAGATGCAATGACAGGTCAAGACATTGTCACTGTTGCGAAAGAATTTAATGAGCAATTATCTGTAACAGGATTAATTGTAACTAAAATGGATGGTGATGCACGTGGTGGTGGATTGTTGTCTGTTCGTTCTATTACAAATGTTCCTGTATTGTTTGTATCAAATGGTGAAAAAGTTGAGGATTTAGAAGAATTCCATCCTGACCGAATGGCAGATCGTATTCTGGGAATGGGAGACATTGTATCATTAGTCGAACAAGCTCAAGATAAGTTGGATATGGATGTTCAGAAGAAAACAGCTGAACGTATGAAACAGGGTGTATTCACATTCAATGATTTGCTAGCGCAATTAGGACAAGTATCTAAAATGGGATCTATGCAAAAAATGATGAATATGATTCCTGGGATTAATAAAGTCGCAAAAAATTTAGACGATGAAAAAATGAATTCACAAATGAAAAAGAGTGAGGCCATTATTTTATCAATGACTGAATATGAACGTGAAAACCCATCATGTTTAAAAGCATCAAGAAAAAACCGTATTGCCAAGGGTGCTGGAGTTAAAGTCATGGATGTCAATCGTTTGATTAATCAATTAGAACAAATGCAGATGATGACTAAGATGATGAGTGGTAAGGCAAAACTTCCAGATATGGCTGGATTGCAGAATATGCAACGTGGCGGTGGAATGCCAGGTATGTCAAAGCATACTGGTAGTAAGAAACAGAAGGCTAAAAAGAAAAAGAAGAAAAAATAAAAAAATAAGGTGTAAAGTAAAAATACTTGACACCTTATTTTATTCATGTTATTCTATATGAGCTTTAATAAATTAGAAAAGGTAGGAATTTAAATATGGTTAAATTACGTTTAAAAAGAATGGGTAAAAAGGGGGCTCCTTTCTACCGTATAGTAGCTGCTGACTCACGTAGTCCTCGTGATGGTCGTTTCATTGAACAAATTGGTACATACAACCCAAATAAAGTTGAAAACAAAGTTACATTAGACAAAGAATTAACAAAGAAATGGTTAAGCAATGGTGCACAACCAACTGATACAGTTCGTTCAATTTTATCACACGAAGGTGTTTTAAAAGAAATGCACGAAGCTAAAAGTTCAAAATAATGATTGATTTAGAAAAAACATTATTAGACATTTGTTTACCACTTGTAGATGATCAAAAAGCATTATCTGTAAAAACAATGGCAACTACAAATGAAAATGAAATTTTATTGTATGTATATGCCAATAGCGAAGATGTTGCACGTTTAATTGGTCGCAAAGGAATTATGGCTAGCAGTATTCGTCAGATGATGTCTATTGCGGCACGTGATGTACACAAAAGAATTTCAGTAAAATTTGAAGCGTATTAGGATGTGATTTCACATCCTGATTTTTTTAGGAGGACATATGATAAAAGTAGCTCAAATCATCAATACTCATGGACTTAAGGGTGAATGTAAATTATATCTTGTGACAGATGATCCCCAACATCGTTTTGAAAAAGGAAGAGTCTTGCATTTAGAAGATGGACGTACTTTAACTGTAGTGCGCTATCGCGAACAAAAAGGCTTTGGATATTGTTATTTTGAAGGAATTGATTCCATTGAAAAAGCAGAACAATTAAAGACAAAGAATCTATTCATTGCTCAAGATGATTTACCAGAACTTGAAGAAGGTCAATATTACTATCATGAATTGATGAATTGTACTGTATATAATGAGAAAAAAGAAAATCTTGGTGAAGTTGTAGATATATTAGAAACAGGTGCTAATTTAGTGCTTCGTGTAAAATCAAAAGGTAATAGCTTCTTATTGCCTTTTGTACCAGCATTCGTACTGGATGTAAATAAAGATGCACATGAAATCACAATTCGTGAAATGGATGGTTTACGATGAAAATATCAGTATTAACATTATTCCCAGAATATTTTGAACCATTAATGACGACAAGTATTCTAAAGCGTGCAAAAGAAAAAGAACTATTTGAATTTGAAACCATTGATTTTCGAAAGTTTACGAAAGAAAAACATGGGCATGTAGATGATACTCCCTATGGTGGTGGAGCCGGAATGGTTTTGATGTGCCAACCGATATTAGATGCATTACAATCCATTCGCACAGAAGATAGTACAGTTATTTTGTTGACGCCTCAGGGGAAGACTTTTAATCAACAAATCGCAAAGGAATTATCTTTAAAAGATCATTTAATATTCATTTGTGGACATTATGAAGGATTTGATGAGAGAATTCGTGATTATGTGGATATTCAAATGTCTTTAGGTGACTTTGTCTTAACCGGTGGAGAAAGTGCATGTATGGTTATGTGTGATTGCATATTGCGTATTTTGCCTGGAGTAATTCGTCAAGATTCAAGTGATGATGATTCTTTCTCAAATGGATTATTAGAATATCCACAATATACAAGACCGGAAGTGTATGATGGGAAAAGAGTTCCTGATGTATTATTGAGTGGGCATCATGCGAATATTAAGAAATATAGACATGAAGAATCTTTGAAACGAACTGCACTGTATCGTCCAGATTTATTAGATAATTTAGAATTAAATAGAGAAGATCAAAAAATTGTGGAAGCAGTGTTAAAAACAAAAAAATAATCTTGCGTAAAATGGGTTGACATGATAATATAAATGGGCGTTTACGCATAGGTAGTTCCGCTGACACATTGTGTGAATGAACTGATAACCAAATATTAGAAGAAAAGGAGAAAAGAAAATGAACTTAGCATTAGTTAATGAAGTAACAAAATCACAATTAAAGACTGATATTCCAGCATTCCGTTCTGGTAGTACTGTTCGTGTACACGTTAGAATCAAAGAAGGTGACAAGAGCCGTATCCAGGTATTCGAAGGTGTTGTAATTGAACGTGCAGGTGGAGGAATCTCTGAAACATTTACAGTACGTAAGATTTCTAACCAAATTGGTGTTGAACGTAAATTCCCTTTACACTCACCAATCATTGACCACATTGAAGTAGTTCGTCACGGTAAAGTACGTCGTAACAAATTATCTTACTTACGTAATCGTTCAGGTAAAGCTGCTCGTCTTAAAGAAGTTCGTTAATTGTTTAAAAAAGTCTGATTTTCAGGCTTTTTTTTCTGAAAAGACTTATAATAGAAATATGACAATTAGGGGGATAGAAAAATATGAAGAAAGCTAAAAAAAGTGAGCTTAGATATAATGAGGATGATGAATGTACATTACTCGAGGATATACTAGGATTTGTAAAAGTTTTCGTAGTAAGTGCAATTGTAATCTTATTATTTGTGAACTTTGTTGCACATCCTGTTCGTGTTGATGGAAGAAGTATGTATCCAACATTAAAAGATGGAGAATTTGGGTTTACAAACGTCGGTGGAGCTTTACTTAATGGTGTAGAACGAGGGGACATTGTTGTTGTGACGATGGAAGAAAATGGACAGAAAACACACTGGGTAAAACGTATAATTGGTTTACCTGGAGATACTATTAGCTGTGTGAATGACATTGTTTTTATTAATGGTAAAGTATTGGATGAGACTAAATATATTGATCCAGATTATCGCCAATCATTGGTAGATAAATTTGGTTATTTTAATAAGGTACCTAATGAAGACAATACAAATGTTCAAGATTTTGAAGAAGTGACATTAGGCGACGATGAATATTACGTGATGGGAGACAATAGACCTTATTCAAAAGATTCTAGATATATTGGGCCAGTAAAAAAATCACAAATATTCGCAAAGAAGATGTTAGTCTTGTTACCAATTTCAGATATAGGAGTGAAAGATTAGTGGCAAACGTACAATGGTTTCCAGGTCATATGACCAAAGCCAAAAGGCAAATGGAAGAAAATTTAAAAAAAGTTGATTTTGTGATTGAGATTCGTGATGCTAGAATGCCTGAAGCCAGTAAAAATCCGATGTTAGACCAATTGATTCAAAATAAACCGCGCTTGATTCTTTTGTCTAAAAAAGATAAGGCCGATAAAGAGCTTACGAAACAATGGGTAAATGCACTAGAAACAGAAAATCAAAAAGTATTAGCTTTAGATTTTATTCACGAAAATTTTTCAAAGCAATTAATTAAAGCATCGAATGAATTGTGTGTAAAATTGATTGAAAAACAAAAGCGCAGAGGCATGAAACCAAGAGCTTTACGAGCCATGGTATGTGGAATACCGAATGTTGGTAAAAGTACGTTTATTAATACGTTTGCGAAAAGAAAAGCCGCTCAAACAGGTGATCGTCCAGGCGTGACAAAAAGCCTTCAATGGATCAAAGTAGGCCAAACCTTAGAATTGTTAGATACACCAGGTGTATTATGGCCAAAATTTGAAGATCAACAAGTAGGGTTAAAACTAGCTTTATTAGGCTCGATAAAAGATCAAGTTGTAAATATGGACGATTTAGCTTTATTTGCATGTGAATATTTGATGAAAGAAAAGCCAGAAATATTTGATACGGTATATCATGTTGAAATTGCGGATACATCTTACGAAACTCTACAGAATATTGCCATAAAACGTGGCTATTTATTAAAGGGTGAAATTGATGAAAACCGTTTAATGTTAAGCTTTGTCAAAGATATTCGAGAAAATAAATGTGGCTTGATTACTTGGGAGAAGCCCTATGCTTGATAGACCTTTGGAACATGATTATTGGAATCAAGATGAAAGTGTTTTAGGTATGGATGAGGCTGGTCGAGGCCCTATTGCAGGTCCATTGATGGTAGCTGGTGTTATTTTTCCAAAGGGATATCAAAATGCGTTGATTGATGATTCAAAAAAATTGAGTGAAAAAAAGCGAGAAGAGTTGTTTAAAACAATTATTCAAGATGCTTTGTATTATCAAATTCTTGTGGTGGATGAAAAGACAATTGACAAGAAAAACATCTATCGTGCTACACAAGAAGCAATGATGGAAATTGCAAACAAGGCACAATGTGACTTTGTGCTTAGTGATGCGATGCCATTACCAGATATCGATAAACCTTACCAAGCTATTGTAAAGGGTGATCAAAAATCTTTATCGATTGCGGCTGCAAGTATTTTAGCAAAAGTAACTCGAGATCGATGGATGAAAAAGCTTGATGAAATGTATCCACAATATGGTTTAGCTAAACATAAAGGGTATCCAACAAAAGCTCATATTGAAGCATTAAATCAATATGGACTTCAGGATTTTTATCGAAGAAGCTATGGTCCTGTAAAAAAACTTGAAGAAATTAGACTTTTTTAGTTAAAAGTCTCTTTTTTTTCGTATAAGAGTATATGAAAATAAGCAGGGAAGCTATTTTATGGTATGCCATCCAATATGATGGAGATTGGAAAAAAATTGGTAATGCGATAAAGGCACATGAAAACTATTCCATCATTACATATCCATACGCATATTTTACAATTGTAGATGATGAGTATCCAGATGCATTTAAAAAGCTTAGGTATCCGCCATGGATTATTTTCTATCAAGGAGACTTAGGCTTATTGAAAGAAAAAGGAGTAGGAATTGTAGGCGCAAGAAATTGTTCTTTACAAGCGCTACAAAATACAGATCTTATTGTAAAGAGATTACAATCAAAGTATGTGATTGTCTCTGGTCTTGCAAAAGGAATTGATGCTAGAGCACATCAAAATGCAATAAGGACAATTGGAGTGCTTGGATGTGGTATTAATGTAATTTATCCAAAGGAAAATACATTTTTATTTGAAAGGATGAAATATACAGGACTGATTATTAGTGAATATCCAATGCATGTTAAACCTTTGGCGTATCATTTTCCATGGCGCAATCGTTTGATTGCTGCATTAAGCTATAGTTTGGTAGTGATTGAAGCTTCTTATAAAAGTGGTACGATGATTACAGTAAATGAGTGTTTAGAATTAAGTGTACCAATTTATTGTGTTCCTACTGCTTTTCAGGATGAAAAACATCAAGGATGTAACTATCTGATTAGTAATGGCGCCAATATTTTAGTGGATATAAAAGATGTTGATGATATCTGAGGATTGACAAAATGAATTTTTTAATGTTTTATATAGCGTGAATATGGGGGAAACAAATGAAAAAACATTTAGTTATAGTGGAGTCGCCTTCTAAATCGAAGACGATTGAAAAATATTTAGGAAAAGAATACAGAGTTGTTTCCAGCAAAGGCCATGTATGTGATTTGGCAACAAGCGGAAAAGAAGGTTTAGGAATTGATGTTGATCATGATTTTGAACCTAAATATAAAATTAGTAAAGAGAAAAAGGAAGTTGTAAAAGAGTTAAAAGAATATGCTTCTAAAGCAAAAGATATTTATCTTGCAAGTGACCCGGATCGTGAAGGGGAAGCTATAGCATGGCATTTAGCTCGTGTTTTAGATTTAAACATAGAAGACAATAATCGTATTGTATTCCATGAAATCACAAAGCCTGCTATTCTTGAAGCCATAAAAGAACCACGAAAAATTGATATGGATCTAGTGAAGTCACAAGAAACACGTCGTATGCTAGATCGTATAATTGGATTTAAATTGAGTAAATTATTACAAAATAAAATTCAATCTAAATCAGCCGGTCGTGTGCAATCTGTAGCGTTGAAATTGATTGTCGATCGTGAAAATGAAATCAAGTCGTTTAAGCAAGAAGAGTATTGGACGATTCATGCACAATGTAAAAAGCAGAATAAAGCATTTGAAGCGGATTTAGTGAAGGTTGAAGGTAAAAAGCCTAAAATCAAAAATGAAGATGAAGCTAAGGCATTATTAGAAAGATGCAATGGAGAATATATCGTTTCATCAATTTCTAAAAAGCAGAAGAAAAAACAGCCAAAGCTTCCATTTACAACTTCTACAATGCAGCAGGAAGCAAGTACAAAATTAGGTTTTGGTGCAAAAAAGACAATGAGTGTTGCACAAAAAATGTATGAAGGTATTGATCTAGGCGGAAATATGGAAGGTTTGATCACGTATATGCGTTCAGATTCAACACGTTTATCTGATATTTTCGTTTCAGATGCCAAGGAATTTATCACAAATACATATGGTAAAGAATATGTTGGGCATGTACATCAAAAGAATGGTAAAAATACGCAGGATGCGCATGAAGCCATTCGACCTACAAATATCAAACGTACACCAGAATCAATCAAAGATCATTTAACGAATGATCAATATCGTTTATATTCATTGATTTATGCGCGTACTTTAGCATCCTTAATGAAAGATGCTGTTTATGATGTGACAAGTGTTAAAATCACAAACAACGATTTAGAATTTAGTGCAAGTGGGCAAACTATGACTTTTGATGGTTACTACAAAGTCTATTCTAAATATGAAAAACAAAGTGATGCTTTACTTCCTAAGTTGGAAGAAAATGAAGTTTTAAAAAATGTAACTCCAACTTCAAAGCAGCACTTTACAGAACCACCAGCACGTTATACAGAAGCACGCTTGATTAAAGATCTTGAAGAAAAGTCAATTGGTAGACCAAGTACATATGCGACCATTATTGATACATTACAGAAACGTGGTTATGCCTCATTAGAAAAGGCAAGTGAAACTTCAAAAACAAAAGTCTTTTTCCCTAGTGACCAAGGTATTTTGACAAATGAGAAGCTTCAACAGTATTTTTCAAGTGTTATCAATGTAGAATATACAGCGGACATGGAAAAAACATTAGATGATATTGCTGAAGGGAATGAAGATTCAATCTCTTATATGCATAAATTCTATGATAAATTTGCACCTTTGGTGGAGGATGCCTATGAAAAAATGCCAAAGAAGGAATTGGAACGTGTAGGTCGCACATGCCCAGAATGTGGTGGAGAACTTGTATATCGTAATGGACGTTTTGGTAAATTTATTTCATGTATCAATTTCCCAACTTGTCGCTATACAGAAAATAACGAAGAAGAACTTCCAGAAGAGGCCAAAGAAGAAAAAATCTGTCCGAACTGCGGTGCTAAAATGGTTATTAAAAGAGGACGTTACGGTCAATTTTGGGCATGTTCGAATTATCCTGAATGTAAAACCATTGAGTCCTTGAAAAAGAAGGCAAAACCTGAACCAACAGGAGAAATGTGTCCAGAATGTGGTCATGAACTAGTTAGAAGAAAATCACGTTTCGGGACTACTTTTATAGGATGTTCAAACTATCCAAAATGTCACTATATTAAAAAAGAATCTAAGAAAACAGAGGAAGATAAATAATGGAACAAGTTACGGTTGTAGGAGCAGGGTTGGCCGGATGTGAGGCTACGTGGCAGCTCGTTAAAAGAAATATTCCTGTTCGATTAATTGAAATGCGCCCTAAAAAGGAAAGCCCAGCTTTTCATACAGATCGATTTGCTGAGTTGGTATGCTCAAATTCACTTCGCTCAAATGCGATGAATAATGCGGTAGGAATCCTAAAAGAAGAATTACGTCAGTTGGATTCTTTAATTATGAAATCAGCTGATATGCATGCAGTCCCTGCAGGAAGTGCACTTGCTGTAGATCGAGAAACATTTTCTCAATATATTACAGATACAATCAAAAATCATCCTTTGGTAGAAGTTGTTACTGAAGAATTCACATCTTTACCTGAAGGACCGTGCATTATCGCAACAGGACCATTAACTAGTGATTCTTTAGCTAAAGCCATTCATGATTTTACTGCAGAAGATACATTTCATTTTTACGATGCAGCAGCACCAATCATTGAAAAGGATTCTATTGATTTTAGTAAAGCATATTATAAATCTCGTTATGACAAAGGGGAAGCAAGTTATATTAACTGTCCAATGAATGCGGATGAATTTGAAACATTCTATGATGCACTTGTTCATGCCGAATGTGTGAATTTGCACGATTTCGAAAAAGAAACCTATTTTGAAGGGTGTATGCCAATCGAGGAAATGGCTCGTCGAGGAAAAAAGACTATGTTGTTTGGTCCGCTAAAACCGGTTGGACTTGAAAAAGATAAAGATTCCCATCCTGTTGCCGTTGTTCAATTACGCCAAGATAATGTAGCTGCAAGCATGTACAATATTGTTGGCTTCCAGACACATTTAACTTGGCCTGAACAAAGAAGAGTTTTCTCTTTGATTCCTGGATTGGAAAATTTAAAAATCACTCGTTATGGTGTTATGCATCGAAATTCATATTTATCAAGTCCAATTGTATTAAAAGAAACGTATCAATCAAAAAAACGTGACGACTTATTTTTTGCAGGACAATTAACGGGAGTTGAAGGTTATGTTGAATCTTGTGCATCCGGATTGATTGCTGGAATCAATATGGCGTTGTATATGCAGAATAAGGAACCAATTTGTTTTGGAAATACATGTGTGATGGGTTCACAAGCTTACTATATTACGCATTGTGATCCAAAACACTTCCAGCCAATGAATGCAAACTTTGGCATAATGCACTTAAATGAAAAATGCAAGAAGCATGAGCGTAAAGAAAAGTTTGCCGCTCAGGCACTTTCTCGTATTCAAGAAATCAAGGAACAAGTCAATGGATGAATTGATTGATCGTTTTCTAAAATACATATATCGTAAGAATACGCAATCTGATAAAACTATCGAATCGTACAAACATGATTTGAACCAATATAAAGAATATTTATTAAGTCAATCTATTGATTCTTTTGAATCATGTGATAGATTGACTTTTATGAATTATCTAGCTACATTGAATCATTTAAAATCAAGTTCGATTGCACGTAAAATGAGTGTATATCGTTCTTTCTATGCGTATTTAGCGGAGTATATGGGAATTATCGAGAACCCATTGATTGGAATTCAAACTCCAAAAAAATCTAAACAAATACCTGATTTTTTGTTTGTGGAAGAAATTCAAGAATTTTTGAATTCATACAATGATTCAAAAGATGATGAATATCGAGATCGCATATTATTTACGATGATGTATGCGTGTGGCTTGCGTGTAAGTGAATGCGTGAATCTTGAATGGAAACAAATCGATTTGATGAATCGCATTGTACATATTCGTGGTAAAGGTGATAAAGACCGTATTGTTCCATTTTACAAAGGCTTTGAAAAAGAATTGAGCGACTATAAAAATCATTTTTGGGCTAAATATTCTATAGATAATCACGTGTTTGTAAATTTAAAAGGAAAGTCACTTACTTCTAGAGGTATTCAATATTTAATGGATAAGCATGCTAAAAAAATCGGTATGCATATGAAATTACACCCACATATGCTGAGACACAGTTTTGCAACACATTTATTAGATAATGGAGCGGATATACGAGTTGTTCAAGAATTATTAGGACATTCATCTTTATCAACAACACAAATTTATACGCATGTCACAACTGCACAGTTAGTGAAAGCTTATAAAAAAGCACATCCTTTTGAAAAATAATATCTTGCAAGTTAAAAAGGTTATTGCTATAATGTAAAAGCGCGTGATTGCGCTAATTACACACATCATGGATTCGTGTGCCCGTGCACTAAGGTGTTGCATACGTCTGAAATGATGGAGGAGAAACGGAAAGGTAGGACTATTATGTCAATCGTATCAATGAAGAAAATGTTAGAGAACGGTGTTCACTTTGGTCACCAGACTCGCCGTTGGAACCCAAAGATGAAACCATTCATCTACACAAGTCGTAACGGGGTTTATATCGTAGATTTAAACCAAACACAAGCACAAATCGAAGCTGCTTACAATGAATTAAAAGCAATTAGTGAACGTGGAGGAAAAGTATTGTTCGTAGGAACAAAGAAACAAGCTGCTGAAGTTGTTGAAGAACAAGCTTTACGTTCAGGATCATTCTATGTTAACAAACGTTGGTTAGGTGGTTTATTAACAAACTTCCGTACAATCCAAAAACGTATTAAACGTTTAGTTGAAATTGAAGAAATGGAAGCTAGTGGAAAAATCGAAGTTTATACTAAGAAAGAACAAGCTAACTTACGTAAAGAAAAAGCTAAATTGGAAGGTTCTTTAGGTGGAATCAAAGAAATGAAGAAACTTCCAGATGCATTAGTTGTTATTGATCCAAAAGAAGAACACAATGCTATCGCTGAAGCTAAAAAATTAGGAATTCCTGTATTCGCTATGTTAGATACTAACTGTGATCCAGAAGACGCTGATTATCCAATCGCTTCTAATGATGATGCAGTTCGCTCAATTAAATTAGTTACAACAATCTTAGCTGATGCTATCGTTGATGCTAAGGGTGGTCTATTAGAAATGGCTTACTTAGATGAAACTGAAGATGATGTAACTATGGAAGACGTAATCAAAAATGTTGAAGCACAAATCGCTGAAAACGAACGCCGTCGTCGTCAAAGAAATGAAGAACGTAGAAAACGTAACTTCGAACGTAAAAACCGTCGTCCTTTCAACAAAAAAGGTGATGACGTAAAACCAGCTGCTAAGGCTGAAGAAGCAAAAGCTGCTGAATAATTAAAAATATAGGAGGATGCTAAAATGGCTATCACTGCTGCTCAAGTAAAAGAATTACGTGAAAAAACAGGTGCTGGTATGATGGATTGCAAAAAAGCCTTAACTGAATGTGAAGGTGACATTGCAAAAGCTGTTGACTGGTTACGTGAAAAAGGAATCGCAAAATCTGCTAAAAAAGAAGGACGTATCGCTGCTGAAGGTTTAACTCGTGTTGCTGTTAGTGGAAACACTGCTGTATTATTCGAAGTTAACTCAGAAACAGACTTCGTAAGTAAAAATGAACAATTCTTAGGTTTGATGAATACTTTACAAGAAGCAATTCTTGCAAACAAACCTGCTTCAACTGAAGAAGCTTTAAACATCCAAACTGCAGAAGGAACTATCAATGATTTAATTATTAACGCTACTGCTACTATCGGAGAAAAAATTTCTTTCCGTCGTGTTGCTGTTGTTGAAAAAACTGATGATGAAATTTTCGGTTCTTACATGCACATGGGTGGATCAATTTCCGCAGTTGTAGTTTTAAAAGGAACTGAAGATGCTACAGTAGCTAAAAACTTAGCAATGCAAGTTGCAAGTATGGCTCCAAAATATGTATCTCAAGCTGAAGTACCAAGTGAAGAAGTTGAACACGAACGTGAACTTCAATTACAAATGATGAAGGCTGATCCTAACATGGCTAGCAAGCCAGAAAAAGTATTGGTAGGAATCTTAAAAGGAAAAGTTGACAAACACTTTAAAGACCAATGCTTATTAGATCAAGAATATTTCTTAGAACCAAAAACTAAGGTTTCTCAATTCTTGAAAGACAACAAAGCTGAAGTAGTAACTTTCGTACGTTTCCAAACAGGTGAAGGTATCGAAAAACGCGAAGAAAACTTTGCTGAAGAAGTTGCTGCTCAAATGGCTAAGTAATTTAAATTATGCTTTTAACCCTTGGAAATTCCAAGGGTTTTTCTTTTTCTTTGCGAAAAGATAGTGTATAATTGTTATGATAATTCAATAAGGAGCAATATTATGTATAAACGTGTTTTATTAAAATTAAGTGGAGAAGCGCTATCTAGCCCTGAATCTGCTTTTGATCCGGAAATCTTAAAAAGATTAGCAAAAGAGTTAAAAGAAGTTCAAACATTAGGTGTTGAACTTGCAATCGTTGTCGGTGGTGGAAACTTTATTCGTGGTAAAATGATGGCTGAAATGGGAATGAATCGTGCTCAAGCTGATTATATGGGAATGTTAGGTACAGTAATCAATGCTTTAGCTGTTCAAAATGCTTTAGAACAAGAAGGAGTTCAAACTCGAGTTCAAACAGCTGTTGAAATGCAAAAAGTTGCTGAACCATTCATTTTAAGACGTGCATTGCGTCACTTAGAAAAAGGAAGAATCGTTATTTTTGGAGCTGGAACAGGTTCTCCATACTTCTCAACGGATACGACAGCAGCACTACGTGCATCTGAAATTAATGCTGATGTTATCTTAATGGCTAAAAATGGAGTTGATGGAGTTTATGATTCAGATCCTAAGAAAAATCCAGACGCAAAGAAATATGATACACTAAACTATATGGACGTATTAAACAAGGGCCTACAAGTTATGGACTCAACAGCTATTAGTATGTGCATGGATAATGATATTGATTTAGTAGTATTCAATATGAATGAACCAGGTAATATTGTTAAAGCTGTGCGCCGTGAAGTAAACGGTACTACAATCACAAAAAAGAAATAAGGAGAAGAAAACATGAGTGATATTTTATTAAATGCAGAAGAAAAAATGATGGGGGCTATTGATAATTTAGAATCAAATCTTCGTCAAATCCGTACAGGACGCGCTAGTGGACAAATGTTAGAACGTGTACAGGTCGAATATTATGGAGCAATGACTCCAATTAATCAAATTGCTCAAATCTCAGTAGTAGAAGGAACTCAATTAGTTGTTAAACCTTACGATCGTTCAATTGTTAAAGGCATTGCACATGCAATTCAAGCAGCTAATTTAGGATTAAATCCACAAGCTGAAGCAGATGTGATTCGTATTCAAGTTCCACAATTAACTGAAGATCGCCGTAAAGAGTTAGCTAAAGATGCTCAAAAATATGGTGAAGAAGCTAAAGTAGCTATCCGTAATGTACGTCGTGATGCTAATGATGCAATTAAAAAAGATAAAGAACTTCCTGAAGATGAAAAGAAACAAACTTTAGAAGAATCACAAAAATTAACAGATAAATACATTAAAGATGTTGATTCAATTACTGAAACAAAGAAAAAAGAAATTTTAAATGTCTAAGTCCAAACTTGATTTGGACTTTTTTAAAAAGGAGGTTTATATGGCACCAAAAACAGTAGCTATAATCATGGATGGTAATGGTCGTTGGGCCAAACAAAGAGGCTTACCAAGAACAGCAGGACATAAAAAGGGTGCAGATACAATTCGTACTGTAGCTTTAGCTGCACAAGATATGGGGATTCAAAAGCTAATTTTATACGCTTTTTCAACAGAAAATTGGAAAAGACCTGAAGATGAAGTTTCTTATTTATGTAAATTGCCAGGCCTATTCTTTAATAAATTTATTAATGAATTGATGGAAAAGAACATTCGCGTTACGTTTGCTGGTGAGTTAGAAAAATTCCCACAAGCAACACAAGATGTAATCAATAAAGCTGTAAATATGTCAAAGAATAATACTGGTTTAGAATTATGCTTAGCCATTAATTATGGTTCTCGAAGGGAAATGCTTTTAGGTATGAAAAAATATGCTGACGAAGTTGTTCAAGGAAAGCGTTCAAATGATTTAACCGAAGAGGAGTTTTCTAAATATTTATTTGTTGCAGAAGATATAGATTTGATGATCCGTACAAGTGGCGAATTACGTATATCAAATTATTTGTTATGGCAACTTGCATATGCTGAATTAATTTTTACACCAGTCGCATGGCCAGATTTTGATGAAAAAGCATTAAAAGATTGCTTAGATGAATTTGCCTCAAGAGATCGAAGATTTGGAGGCTTGACATCATGAAACAAAGAATTATTACCGCTATAGGTATTATTCTTGTTGTTGCTCTGCCTGTTGCGCTAGGAGGATATTGGCTAGAAGCGTTAGCTTTGTTTATTGTATGCGCTGGTGCATATGAATGGATGCATATTCAACCTGATTTTAAAAGTTGGCCAAAATATGTAATGCCATTAAGTGCATTGGCTGTCATACTAACAAGAGTCTTACCTGACAAATACTTTTTTGTTGTTGTTACGATTGTTGTTGTATTCTTGTGGAGTTTAGTTGTATTTGTTGAGAATTTTTCAATCATGAATGCCTTTGTGTGTATCTCATACATAACTATTTTTTCACTTGTCTACCATGCAGTAGGACAAATTTCAGGTGTACACCAGTATTTATGGACAATTGTATTTTCAACTTACGGTAGTGATACAGGAGCTTATTTTGTTGGACGAGCTATTGGAAAGCATAAGATGAATCCTAGAATTTCTCCTAAAAAAAGTTGGGAAGGTTTTGTAGGAGGTATTGTATTTGGCTTTATATTAAGCTTAGCGGTAAGTTTTAGCTATATTTCAAATTTGAATCCAGTATTGAACACATTCCTATGCTTATTGTGTCCAGTTACAGCAGAACTAGGTGATTTATGTTTTAGTGCTATAAAACGTCATTTTGCGGTAAAAGACTTTTCAAATCTTTTACCTGGACATGGTGGAGTTTTAGATCGTGTTGATTCACTCTTGATAAATATCATGTTGTTTAGCGTTTTATATACAATCATTCTCTAAGGGGGATTTTAATGGATTTTGTTATTGGATTAATCGCATTTATTCTAATGCTAAGTGTGATTGTCATTTTACATGAATTAGGACATTTTTTAGTTGCTAAACATTTTGGTGTATTCTGTAAAGAATTTTCTATTGGTATGGGCCCATGCCTGTATCAAAAACAAGGAAAAGAAACAGCTTTATCAATTCGTGCCATTCCTTTTGGTGGTTATGTTATGATGGCTGGAGAAGAAGATGGCACACAAAGTGAAGTAGATAGCTGGTTAAAAGATATACCTGAAAATAGACGATTAAATGGTATCGCAAAATGGAAGCAAGTCTGCATTATGATTGCAGGAATTGTGATGAATATACTTCTAGCATGGATCATATATATGGGTGTTGCTCTAGTACAAGGATATGTAGTGGAGGAAGCTAAGCCTATTGTATATGTTGTTGAAGAGAATTCCGTTGCTCAAAAGGCTGGACTTGAAAAAGATGATCATATCTTAAAAGTAAAAAATGAAGATGGGAATAGTGTCAAACCTAAAACACAATATGAAATATTAGAGTTTATACAATATCATCATGATACACTCACATTAACTGTAAAAAGAGATGGTACAACATTCGAAACGACATTAACTCCATCTTATGATAAAGATATGGAAGGTTACACATTAGGTTATAAAGCTATTGCGTATGCTAAAAAAATTCCATGGTATCAATCATTATGGGTTGGATGTCAAAATACTTGGGATAGTGCAACAACTACATTTAAGTCTTTAAATATGATTGTTCATGGACAAGGATTAGAAAATTTATCGGGTCCTGTCGGTATATTAAATGTAACTAGTAAATCAGTACAATATGGTTTGGATATGTATTTTAGTCTATTTGCGATGATCTCATTAAATATTGGTATCTTTAATGCTCTTCCAATTCCTGCCTTAGATGGTGGAAGAATTTTGATATTATTGATTGAAAAATTGCTCGGACGAAAAGTATCTGCCAAAATTGTGGAAAATATTATTTTGGCAAGTTTTGTACTGTTAATGATTCTCTTTGTATACGCTACATACAACGATATACTTAGAATGTTTTAAAAAAAGAACCTATATTTCGGAAAGTATATTTCCAAGATATAGGTTTTTTATTATTACATAAAATATAAGATAGCTAACAAGTGACAAATACTTGCTAAGATAATGAAAATGTGCCATATAAAATGGAAATATCTTTTTTGTGGTTTTGAATAAAAGAAAGTTCCAATTGTATACATTGCACCACCTAGGGCAATCAAAATAGTGAAAATTGGTCGTGTTTCTTTAATCAATGTTGGCAAAATAAAGACAGCTAACCATCCCATAACCATATAAATTGTCATCGATAATTTTGGATATGCTTTTGTCGCAATTGATTTTAATAAGATACCCACAATTACCATAACCCATTCAATAGCCAATATAGTATATCCTTTCCAATTATTCATAAGCTTTAAACAAATAGGCGTATAGGTACCGGCAATCGCTAATAAGATCATAATATGATCTAGCTTTCTAAATACATACTTGTGTGTTGTTTCGTGTGGCATGCCGTGGTAAAGACAAGAACCTGCAAACATAAATAGTAGACAAATCAAAAATATGGCTGTTCCAAGTGTCTCTACAATTCCACCCCTTATATAAGCGCGAATACTGTAGTATGGCAATGAGAACAGAATTAGAAGTCCCATAACTCCATGTGTAATACAGTTTCCTACTTCTTCACCAAAACAAAGTGGATAAACATACCGCATACTATCTTTCTTGTTCATATACACACTATAACATAATAATAAATGATATACAATCTAGAAATAGATACTAGATATATTTTGTGTGCATTTTTTGGTATAATACACTAGTTAGAGTGGAGGGTCTTGATGTTTTTAAAACGTATTGAATTACAAGGCTTTAAAAGCTTTGCGGACAAAACAGTGATTCAATTTGATCAAGATATTACAGGTATAGTTGGACCAAACGGATGTGGTAAAAGTAATGTGAATGACGCTATTCGTTGGGTGTTAGGTGAACAGAGTGTAAAATCACTTCGTTCCGGAACGAATATGTCAGATATTATCTTCTCGGGAAGTGAATATAGAAAACCTGTAAATATGGCACGCGTTACATTGGTATTTGACAATTCAACACGTGTTTTTGATTCGGATTTTGATGAAATCGAAATTACACGACAAATACTTCGCGCAAATAATGAAGCAAGTTATTTTATAAATAAAACCCCATGTCGACTAAAAGATATTAATGATTTAGTTATGGATACTGGTTTAGGTAAAGATTCCTTAAGTATTATTACACAGGGAAATATTTCTTCTTTTGCGGATGCTAAACCAGAAGACAGGCGTTCTTTGTTTGAAGAAGCAGCGGGTGTCGCCAAATATAAAAAGAGAAAAAAGGTCTCATTGTCAAAATTAGAGCAAACAAAAGAAAATCTAGATCGTTTGCAGGACATTCTAGATGAGCTTGAAAGACAAATTGGTCCTTTGGAAAAACAAGCAAAAAAAGCAGAAAAATATATTTCTTTAAGAGAAAAATTATCAAAAATTGAAATTAGTGTACTTGTAGAAGATATTGATCAATACAATGAGAAAATCAATCAAATTAATAAAGAATTGTTTGATATTCAAGCTATGCATACATCTGAAAATGCAGAATTATTAAAGCAAGAAACTCGTTTAGAAAGTATTCGAAAAGAAATGTATGCTCTTGATAAACAAATCAATGAGTTGCAAGGAAAATATACAAAGGCGATGGAAGAAAACTATCAGCTTGAAAGACGTAAGATCGAACAAGATGAAAAGCGTAAATATATGTTGAAGGTGGCTGATAAAAAGGCTCGTCAAAAAGAAATTCAGGCAATGTTAGAAGAAGCACGATTTGAATATCAGGATCGTCATCAACGTTTAATGCAGGCGCAACAAGATTTAAATAACCGCCGAAATATAGTGAATGATCTAAAAATGAAGATCTCTAAAGCACGTTATGAATCGGATCAGGCAAATAGTATCTTGACACAACTTCAAAATCGTCGACAAGTATTAGAAAATATGATGAAACAACCTTTTGCACACCAGCAAGGTGTACGCTCGGTTATGCAGGCTAAAAATTCTTTATCCGGAGTTTATGGAGTTGTTAGTGAATTATTGATTGCGCATGCAGATAAAGCATTGGCAGTCAATGCTGCCTTAGGTGGAAGTATTTATCAAATTATTACTAAAAATGAGGCAGACGCAAGAAATGCGATTTCATTCTTAAAAAGAAATCGTAGTGGACGTGCTACATTTTTACCGTTAAGTGTATGTCATCCTAGAAAAATGAATGAGCAAATTATCACAATTGCTTCTACGAGTCCTGGATTTTTAGGATTTGCGAGTGAATGTGTGGACTGTAAAGAAATCTTTGATCCAGTAAAAGAAAGATTATTAGGCAATGTCATCGTTGTAGATACACTACAAAATGCGAATGAAACCGCAAAACGATTACGCTATGCATATAAAATTGTTACTTTAGATGGAGATATTGTTCATACAGGTGGTAGTATGACAGGTGGTGTGACGAAAAATCAAAGTACACCTGTTACAATGCGCCAAGAATTAGATACCATTAATTCAAAAATTGAAGGTCAAAAGATTACGACAGATAGTTGTTTAAATGAAACAGAAATTCTTACACAAAAACTTCAAAAAGAAAATGAAACAATCGTTACTTTACAGATTGAATTGGCAAAGCTAGAAAATATTTATGCAACAAAAAAAGCTAAATACGATTCTATTCTTGCAGAATATCAAGAATTAGGTGTAGATATTGAAGATAGTAAAGAATTAGCACAGGACGATTTAGTCGTTCAAATGTCCAAGATGCATGCTGTATTAGATTCATTGTCTTTAGAAATTCAAAGCTTGCGTCAGTCACGTTTTGATAAGGGGAATGAAGCTGAACAACTTGAAAACCAAATTCGACTGGTTCGAAGAGAAATGAATTTAAAACAATCGCAGATTCATAATTATGAAATGGAAATTGTGAAGGTTAAAACACAATTGGAAAATGCATTGAACCGTTTAAGCACAGATTACGAAATGACATATGAATACGCATTAACGAAAAAGGAAGATGTCGAAATCGAAAGTGCTAAAGAAGAAGTTATTCAGCTTCGTCAAGCTATTTCTCGTTTAGGAAATGTAAATTTAGATGCGCCAAATGAATATAAAGAAGTCAAAGAACGATTTGATTTTATGACAAGTCAAAAAGAGGATTTAGAAAAGGCAAGTCAACAAATTTTAGCGGCCATTGATGAAATGGATAAAACAATGATCAGTCAATTCACAGAGATGTTTAATAAGATCAACGCTGAATTAGATGGCGTATTTAAAGCTATGTTTGGTGGAGGACGCGCTAGTCTTTCTATGGTAGATCCAGATGACGTGTTAAATACGGGAATTGATATTGATGTTCAGCCTCCTGGAAAGATGGTTAAAAATATTCAAACATTCTCTGGTGGAGAAAAAGCATTGATTGCGATCAGTGTATTGTTTGCGATATTAAAAGCTAGAACAATGCCATTATGTATCTTTGATGAGGTTGAAGCAGCATTAGACCAGGCAAACGTTGAGCGTTTTGCACGTTATCTATCGCATTATCGTGGTCAATCTCAATTTATTGCAGTAACACATAGACCAGGAACGATGGAACAGTGTGATACTCTATATGGTGTTACGATGCAAAAAGATGGTGTTAGTAAAGTATTAAAAGTGCAATTAAAAGATGCTGTACATATAGCTAAGGAGGAAAAGTAATGTCGGTCTTTTCGAAAATTAAAGAAGCTTTTGTGAAAAGCGAAGACAAAGATAAATATTTATCGGGTCTTGATCGTTCAAAAAAAAGTTTTGGAGATCGTATGCGTGCTTTATCCAATAACTTTCATGGAATTGATGATGATTTATTAGAACAAATCATGGTTATTCTGCTTGAAAGTGATGTGGGTATTCATACAGCACAAAAAATTGTGGATGCGTTTGAATCCAATGGGAAACATGTTAAAGAATATGATTCAATGTTAGATTATTTAGTATCTATTCTTTATGATTTTTATGATGAATCAAGCGATGATCCAATTAAAATGAATGAAGATGGTCCAACTGTAATATTAATGGTTGGTGTAAATGGTAGTGGTAAGACAACTACTAGCGCAAAATTGATTCAATATTATAAAGAACAAGGTAAGAAAGTAGCTGTTGCAGCAGCAGATACATTCCGTGCAGGAGCTATTGATCAAATTGATACATGGGCTACACGACTAGGTGTACCTTGTATTAAAGGGAAAATGAACCAAGATCCAAGTTCTGTACTTGTAGACGCTTGTCGCTATGCAAAAGAAAATGATGTGGATATACTGATTTGCGATACAGCAGGTCGTCTACAAAATAAAACAAACTTAATGAATGAATTAAGTAAAATGCATCGTGTTGTACAAAGAGAAATTGAAGGTGCTCCACAAGAAGTCTGGTTAGTTTTAGATGCAACTACAGGACAAAATGGCATTTCACAGGCAAAAGTATTCTTAGAAGCTACAGATGTAACAGGTATTGTTTTAACGAAGATGGATGGAACTGCCAAGGGTGGTGTGGTACTTGCAATTCGTGATTTATTACATTTACCAGTTCGCTTCTTAGGTTTAGGAGAAAAGCCTGCTGATTTAAGGCCTTTTGATATTAATGCATTCTTGATGGGCATCACAAAAGGTATAGAAGAATAATGATTTCAAAATTAGATGCGAATGATTTATTCGATGTATATGGAGACTTGTTGACTAAACGTCAAAGAGAGATTTTATCTCTTTACTATGAAGAAGATTTCTCTTATACTGAAATAAGTGAGGAACTAGAGATTTCTCGTGCAGCTGCGATGGATTCGGTTCATCGAGCTACGAAATTACTGGAAAAATATGAAGCAGCGATTGGATATGTCGCTAAGAAAAAATTATTAGATGCATGGATTTTACAACATGAGGATGTTGAACAAATCGAAATATTAAAAGAAATTTTTTAGGAGGATCAAAAAAATGTCGATTGTTATGAGTGTAAACGCAGGAAGTTCATCTTTGAAGTTCCAAGTATTCAAGATGCCAGAAGAAGAAGTTCTAGCACAAGGAAATGTTGAGCGCATTGGTTTGAGCGATTCTATTTTTGGAATGAAAGCCAACGGAGAAAAAATTGAGGAAATCTTAGATATCAAAGATCATGCAGTAGCTGTTAAAAAATTAATGGAAGCTTTGATCGAACACAAAGTTGTCAATAGCTTAGAAGATATCAAAGCGATTGGACACCGTGTTGTTCATGGTGGTGAATATTTCTCTCATTCTGTTCCTGTAGATGCAGATGTAGAAGCTAAAGTAGAAGAATTATGTGCATTAGCTCCATTACACAACCCAGCAGCATTAGTTGGATACCGCTCATTTAGAGATGCTTTACCAGAATGTAAACACACTTTCGTATTTGATACAGCATTCCACCAAAGTATGCCAGAAGAAAACTATATCTTCCCACTTCCTTATGAATATTATACAAACGATAAAGTACGTCGTTATGGTGCTCATGGAACAAGTCATGAATATTTGACAAAACGTTTGGCTGAACTTCAAGGAAAAACACAAGAAGAAATGAATATCATCACTTGTCATTTAGGAAATGGTGCAAGTATCACAGCTGTTAAAAATGGTAAATCATATAAGACATCAATGGGATTTACACCTCTTGGAGGAATCATGATGGGTACTCGTTGTGGAGATATTGACCCTGCAATCGTTCCATTCTTAGAAAATAAATATGGATATACACCAGATGAAATGGATACAATCATGAACAAAAAATCGGGTATGTTAGGTGTAAGTGGAATCTCTAGTGATGGCCGTGACATTGAAGCAGCTGTCAAAGAAGGAAATCCACGTGCAATCTTAACACAAAATGTTTACGTTAACCGTATTGTTGAAGTTGTATCAGGATACTACGGATTAATGGGTGGTGCTGATGCGATTGTTTTTGCCGGTGGTATCGGTGAAAATGATTGTGCAATGCGCCAAAGAATTTGTGATGGATTATCTGCATTTGGTGTTGTAGTAAAACCAGAAGACAATGATGGTGTTCGTGGTGTTGAAAAATTATTAAGTGCACCGGAATCAAAAATGCAAGTATGGTTATTACCAACAAATGAAGAATTAGTTATCGCACGCGATGCCTACAAGGATTTGATGGCTAATGCCTAATGATATTTTTGCGAGTATAAAAGATTTTAATACAATCACAATCTTCCGCCATGTTTTTGCCGATATGGATGCGATTGGATCTCAATTTGGCTTAAAGTACTATTTAGAAAGTACCTACCCAGATAAGAAAATCTATTGTTTGGGAAGTAACTGTCCTGTATCACAAAGAAACAATGTAGAAATGGATGAAGTAGATGATGAAATTATTCGTTCAAGTTTAGCCATTGTTTTAGATACTTCCAATGCAGCACGCATTGATGATGAGCGTTATCAGTTGGCAGAAAAATCGATTCGTATTGATCATCATGTACAAGTAGAAACCATTTGTGATGAAGAATGGATCGACGATAAGGCAAGCGCTACTTGTGAATTATTAGCTTTATATCTTCAAAAAAATAAAGTGAATATTCCTGTAGAAAGTGCATTAATGTTATATTTAGGATTGACGGCAGACAACATTCGTTTTACAACAAATAATGTTCGTCCAGCTACATTTGATGCCGCAAAATATTTATTTGAGCAAGGTGTAGATGTTACTAAAGTTGAACAACTCAACTTTTCTAAATCAATTGAAGATTACAGATATGAAACGGTTGTACGAAATCATACAATACTTAATAATAAATTTCTTTATTCGATTTTAGAATGTGAAGATTATGAAGAATATGGTCTAAGCTTTACAGATGCCAAAGATAAAGTCTATTGTTTAGCCGGTATTGATTGTGTTGAAATGTGGGCTTTATTTACACGCATGGAAGATCGAATTCACTACAGTGCATCTTTAAGATCAAGAAATATCCCAATTCGTGATGTGGCCATGGAATTTGGCGGTGGCGGTCACGAATGTGCAAGCGGAATCAAAAACTTAACTCATGATCAAGTAAATCAAATTATTGAAATTTTATCGAACAGAGAGGTAGCTTAGGCAGCTATCTCTTTTTCTTGTGATATAATATCTACAATAGAAAGGCGGGATTTCATGGTTCATTTACATATGAGGAGTTCATACTCTTTACTTGAATCACCTATTCGTTTAGAAAATATGATTCTTCACCAAAAGCAATTAGGATACAACCATGTTTGTTTGACAGATCATAATGTGATGTATGGAACTATGGAGTTCTATCAACTGTGTAAAAAACATAATGTTCATCCAATTATTGGTTTAGAAGTGGATTCCATATATAAAGAGGACTTATTTCATTTTATTCTCTTAGCTAAAAATGATAATGGATTACAGAATTTATATCGATTAAGTTCAATTATTAAAGATACTGTAATGTTTGATGAAGTTATAAAGTATGCCAAGGATTGTGTAGTACTTACATCAAGTGATGGAAAAGATACATTCAGTGCATATATTGAACATCAGGATTTAGAAAAGTTAAGTGCATTTGTAGAATTTTGTAAAAATTCTTTTTCTGATTTCTATGTTTCTATAGCAATGAATGATTCAGGGAAAAAAAGGGCGGATAATCGAATCTTAAAACAATTAGATTGTAAAAGAGTGGCATTATCTCGTATTTTGTATGAGAATAGTGAAGATGTAAAATCATTGCAGGTATTAAGAGCTATCGCCAAACAAACAAATATTGAAAATCAAGGTTTAGATGTACAATTTCAAAGATATTTAAGAAGCCCACAAGAAATGGAACAATTATATGATGAAAGTGATTTAGAGACTACGGAAGAAATCGCAAGAATGTGCAATGTTCAAATGGCATTTCAAAAATCAAAGCTTCCTTCGTTTGAAAACAAACTTCACATTGACTCAAGAGATTATTTAATTAAACTTTGTAAAAAGGGTTTGGAAAAACGATTGAATGGAAAAGTAGACATTAAATACATTAAGCGTTTAGAATATGAATTAAATGTCATTATCAATATGGGATTTACTGATTACTTTTTGATTGTCTGGGACTTTATTCGTTATGCTAGAAGTAAAGACATATTTGTAGGGCCAGGACGTGGTAGTGCAGCAGGATCTTTAGTTGCGTATTGTCTAGGTATTACACATATTGATCCGATTCAAAATAATTTGTTGTTTGAAAGATTTTTAAATCCATCACGTATTTCTATGCCAGATATTGATACTGATTTTCCAGATGATCGAAGAGATGAAGTGATTCAATATGTTCGTGAATTATATGGGCATGAACATGTTAGTCATATTGTGACATTTAATACATTACAAGCAAGACAAGCTATTCGTGATGTAGGACGTGTAATGAATATTCCTGCAAGAGTTGTGGATGAGCTTTCAAAAATGTTAAAGAATACGCCCAAAAGTACTCTAATACAGGCTTATAACGAAAATGCTTTATTTAGAAAACGTATTGATTCAGATAAAAAGCTGATTGATTTATTTCAAACATGTCTCAAATTAGAAGGTTTACCGCGACATACCTCTTTACATGCGGCAGGAATTGTACTTTCTAATCAACCCATTGTGAATGTTTGTCCACTTGTTAGTGTAGATGGTGAAATTCAAGCTACACAATTTACAGCCGAGTATTTGGAAAATCTTGGATTAATCAAAATGGATTTTTTGGGGATTCGTAATTTAACGACGATTCATGAAATTGTCACAAATCTAAAAGAACAGAAACATATTTCTTTAGACATGATGAAAATCAATTTAAAGGATGCGAAAACTTATCAATTATTATCACTTGGAAATACATTGGGTGTATTTCAATTGGAGTCTAGTGGAATTACGTCTCTACTTCAAAAGATACAACCCAACAAATTTGAGGATATCAGTGTCGTATTAGCTTTATATCGTCCTGGAGCGATGCAACATATTAATACATATATTGAAAGAAAGAAGGATCCTTCAAAAGTTGTATATCCACATCCTTTACTAGAGCCTATCTTAAAGGAAACCTACGGAATCATGATCTACCAAGAACAAGTTATGCAGACAGCCCAAGTAATTGGTGGATTTAGTTTGGCGCAAGCCGATACACTTCGTAAGGCAATGTCGAAAAAGAAATTGGATGTTATGCAGAATTTAAAGGAACAATTTATTTTAGGTGCACGAAAGAATCGTATCAAAGATTCTGTTTCCAATGAGATATTTTCTATAATGGAACAATTTGCGGGTTATGGATTTAATAAATCACACAGTTATGCTTATAGTTTGGTCGCTTATCAAATGGCTTATTTAAAGGCAAATTATCCTTTGTACTTTTATCAGAGTTTATTAAATAGTGTGATTGGTTCAGGTATAAAAACATCACAATATATTTATGAATGTAAAAGAAGAAACATCGTTGTGAATGGATGCGATATTAATCATTCAAAGGCTTTCTATACGATTGAACAAAATTCAATTCGTATGCCGTTACAAGTCTTAAAGGGTGTAGGAAAGACGATTTATCCAACAATTATTGAACATGTACCTTATACAGATTTATTTGATTTTTTGGCCAAGGCAAGTATGTATAAAATCAATGAATCTACAATTCGTATCTTAATTGATGGAGGAGCGTTGGATTGTTTTGGGTATAATCGAGCCACTTTAAATGAGAATTTAAGAAAACTCATGGATTATGTAAATATTGTACGGATTGAAGATCCAAACGATTTGCGCTTTGACTTTAGTATTGTGTCTCGTCCGGGTATTCAAAGAATCAAAGAAAATCCAATTCAAAAGGCACAAAAAGAACAATATGTGTATGGCTTTTATGTAAGTGAGCATCCTGTACAATCTTTACGTGTACATAAATATCCTAATTGCATTCCATTATTGAATGCAGTAAATAGAGATGGATATATGAATATTTTAGTGCGTGTCGCATCTTTTAGAACGCATAAGACAAAGAAAGGCGATTGGATGTGCTTTATGAGTGTAGAGGATGAAGCTGGTAAAATGGATGCGGTTATCATGCCTCGTTTGTATGAGCAACAAAAAGAAAACATCCAAAAAGATCGAATTTGTTTGATTCAAGGCAAGAAAGATCGTCCAACATCAATTGTAGTAAATAGAATAGAATGGATTGAGGTGTAAAGAATGATCACAAAACGAAATGATTTATTATCTAAAAAAGTGATTCAAGGCTTAAAAAATAGACATATGAATGGGTATTATGTGCATTCGAAACAAGAAGCTGTAGATTTGGCATTTGAAATTATGAAACCAGATACAAGTGTAGGTTGGGGAGGTTCAGATACTTTAAATAAAATAGGAATCAAGGAAGAGCTGTATAAAAGAAATTTTAAAGTTATCGATCGTGATCAGGCAAAAGATGCTGAAGAAAAGTATAAATTAGAAAGAGACTGTTTTTATGCAGACTATTATTTAATGAGTACGAATGCTATGACAGAAGATGGAATTTTAGTCAATATGGATGGGCATTGTAATCGTGTGTCATGTTTATGTTTTGGGCCTAGACATGTTATTATGATTGTAGGTATGAATAAGGTGACAAAAGATGTAGAGAGTGCAATTTCTCGCGTAAGAAACGTGGCTGCACCAATTAATAGTCAGCGTTTTAATGGAAACAGACCTTGTCAATTGACAGGTAGTTGTGCAAATTGTTTAGCTGAAGGCTGCATTTGTGATCAATTAGTCATCACAAGAAACAGCATGGAACCAGATCGTATTCATGTGATTTTAGTGGATGAAGTATTAGGGTATTAGAAAGAAATGGCTATATAATTTAGCCATTTTTGTGTTTTAAAGTACATATATGAAGATATGTATAATTATATGGATGAATTTCTTGCATTATTTGTGGTTTCATGTTTTAATCTTTATGCGTAAAAAAATTATCCAGAGTTGAAGTAGAGAGTTAGCTCGTTGACTTCACGCCAACCTGGCAATATGTTAAGGTGGTCCTGCTAACAGCGATAAGAAGTATAGAGATTTGTAACATACTTCTTAAAGTATGTTTTTTTTTGGATAAGAAAGAAGAGGAGACAAAATGAAAGACTATATTTTTACAAGTGAAAGTGTTACTGAAGGTCATCCAGATAAAATTTGTGACCAAATTGCCGATGCGATCGTAGATGCTGCATTAGCTCAAGATCCATATTCAAATATGGCTGTTGAATGTACAATTAAAGATGATTTTGTATTGATCTATGGTGAATGTAATACAAAAGCAGAATTGGATTATGAAACAATCGCATTAAATGAAATCAAACGTATTGGATATACAGAAGAATATCATGTACATACTGTTGTTAACCAACAAAGTCCTGAAATTCACAATGCAGTAAATCGTGATGAAGTTTGTGCTGGTGACCAAGGTATTATGTTTGGATATGCTTGTGATGAAAATGATGAGTATATGCCACTAACAATCTATTATGCGCATCTTTTAGCTCGTCAATTGACTAAAGTTAGAAGAGAACATCCAGATTTATTAAAGCCAGATGGAAAAACACAGGTATCAGTTGAATATGAAAATGATGAAATCAAACGTATTGATACAATCGTAGTTTCTACACAACACTCAAAAGATATTACGCAAGAAGAAATCAAAGAATTGATTATGAATGAAGTTATCAAACCTTGTATCGATGAAAAATACTTAGATGAAAATACTAAGTACTTCATTAATCCATCTGGAAGCTTTGTTGTAGGTGGATCATGGGGAGATTCTGGAACGACAGGACGTAAAATCGTATGTGACACATATGGTGGACGTGGACGTATTGGAGGAGGATGCTTCTCTAGTAAAGACCCTACAAAAGTAGACCGTAGTGCTGCTTACTACTCTCGTTATGTAGCTAAAAACATTGTTGCGAACGGATTAGCTCGTCGTTGTGAAGTTGAAGTTGCATACGCAATTGGTAAGGCACAACCTGTATCTTTATGTGTAGACACTTTTGGAACAGGTAAATTTGACGATGAAAAATTATTGGAAATCGTTAAGAAAAACTTCAATTTCGAAGTAGGAAACATCATTTCTGAGTTGGATTTAAGAAAGCCAGTTTACCACAAAACATCATGCTACGGACACTTTGGTGATCCTCAATTTACTTGGGAAAAGGTTAAAAAATTAGAATATTAATCGTTAAGAACTATTAGGTTTGGTACGATAAATTTGAAGAGGTTAGATGAATTGCTATCCAAGATTTCAATGGGAAGCATATACCCCAAAACTGTTTATAGTTGATTGGGCTCGGACAACTTTTAGTTGTCTGAGTTCTTTTTTTTAGCAGTTGAAAGTATTATTGTCGATTTCAAAATCGATACTTTTTTCGAAGACTAACATGCATCTGTTTCTGAATCCATACCAGTTGAAATACCTGTTGGCTGTTTTGGTAAATAATTTGATGATCGCGTTATGATTCTCCAACAATGGATTGTTGATTCTTTTCTGTTCTACAGTAATTTCTACTGTGTCTTTTGAAACGATACAACAGTAATTAAAGGTGTGTTTAAAAACAAAATACTTTGGAGCACATTTCTAGATGATTAGCACTTTGTCTCTATGTAATATTATAATGAATCTAACTTCTAACTAATTTTATAGTGAAAAAAACGAAGACTGTGTTAATCTTCGTTAAAAATTTTGAATATATAAAACTAGATAGGGATAAATCAACCTTTAAAAGTCATAGGGAT
>NZ_CATVYQ010000023.1:0-31495 GCF_958348295.1 uncultured Holdemanella sp. | reverse complement strand
TCAGCTACTAATGCTTCTTTTATTTTTTAGTTATACAAATTCTGCAAAGTTAAGGAATCACAGAATCTGTAAATGTCTCGGGTCTTTTTGATAATTCTTTCATAATCGCACTTCCTTTTTTTCATTTTTTGCATTGTATCATTTTTTGGGGATTGTAAAATAAAAGTGAGGTGATATTTGATGGAAAAATCAAAAGTATACTATACGGATTTTCATGCCCGTAAATTAGGTGAGGGTTTACCTACAAAATTGCAATTGTTGGTAAAAAAAGCAGGAATTGCCGAATTGGATTTAGACGGAAAGTTTGTCGCAATTAAAATGCATTTTGGAGAATTAGGAAATATTGCATATTTAAGACCAAATTATGCACGTGCCATTGTGGATGTGGTAAAAGAATTAGGAGGAAAACCATTCTTAACCGATTGTAATACAATGTATCCAGGATCAAGAAAGAATGCCTTGGAACACTTAGAATGTGCCTGGCAAAATGGCTTTACACCACTTACTGTAGGATGTCCCATTTTGATAGGAGATGGACTAAAAGGAACAGATGATGTCGAAGTGCCTGTCGTTGGTGGAGAATATTGTCAATCAGCTAAGATTGGTCGAGCTATAATGGATGCCGATGTATTTATTTCTTTGACACACTTTAAAGGCCATGAATCAACTGGATTTGGTGGAACCATTAAAAATATAGGTATGGGATGTGGTTCACGTGCTGGTAAAAAAGAACAACACTGTTCAGGTATTCCGCATGTTGATGAAAAATTATGTCGTGGTTGTAAACAATGTCTTAAAGAATGCGCAAATAATGGATTAGAATATGATGAAACAACACATAAGATGCATATCAATGAAACAAATTGTGTTGGTTGTGGCCGTTGTTTAGGAGCATGTAATTTTGAGGCGATTTCATTTAATAACTACAATGCGAATGAATTATTAAATAAACGTATGGCTGAATACACAAAAGCCGTTGTGGATGGACGTCCTAACTTCCATATCTCATTGATTGTGGATGTTTCGCCAAACTGTGACTGTCATGCCGAAAATGATTTGCCAATTCTTCCTAATATCGGAATGTTGGCATCTTTTGATCCACTAGCTTTAGATCAAGCCTGTGTTGATTTATGTATGAAGGCAAAACCAATGCCAGGATCACAATTAGATAAACATCTACATGATCCAAACTTCTGTGACCACCATGACCATTTCACAAATTCAACGCCTGAATCGGAATGGAAATCTTGTTTGGAACATGCACAAAAGATTGGCTTGGGAAATCGAGAATACGAATTGATCGAGATGAAATAACAGTAGCGATTAAGCTACTGTTTTATTTAATATACGAACTAAAATTGGAATAACAATCAATTGAATGATGATGCCTGAAAGACAAGTGACAAAGCTAGCTGTCATAAATATAGATAGTGTATAGCCTTGTGTACTTAGGATGAATGTATTCACAAAACCATTCACGATTCTTCCTGCAAGCATCGCAATAATTAAACTCATGTATAATTTAGATATTTCGTTTTTTAAAATGATGTGTTTTTCACATAAACCAGTAACTAAACCATATACAGCTAGTTCAATCATCATTTGGGGTAAGATCATAGCTGGAGGCATACCAGTTATCATACTTGAAAGAAAGGGTGTAAAAATTCCACATGCCAAACCATAGGGTGCTCCACAAAATAATCCACAGATCAATACAGGAATGTGCATTGGTAAAAATATGCTACCTCCATTTGGAATCACATGAAATGCCATTGGAAGTAATACGCCTATCGCAATGCATAAAGCGCAAGATACTAATTTTTTTGTTGTACTTTTCATAATCTAAATTCCTCATTCTTTAAAAAACAAATTCTTTTAAACGAGAAAATGCTTCTTCTACTATGCTTGTTGGTAAAGCTAAATTCATTCGAATCGTATTTGGATTCATAAATGGACGGCCATCTTGCCAACATACACCATAATGAACACCTTTCTTTAATAGTTCATCCATAGTGATATTGTGTGTATCTAAATATTTTGTGCAGTCTAGATACAACATATATGTTCCTTCTGGTTTTATGACTTCAATACCTTTGAAATGAGTGTGGATAAAATCAATCGCAAAATCTACATTATTCGCAATTACCTCATTAAGCTCGCTAACCCAATCCAATCCATCTTTACAATATGCACCAATAAGGGCATGAATACTTAATATGTTAGGTGAATTATAGTGGGATAAAGAAGCCTGTTTATTTAATCGATCACGCAGATATTTGTCATAAACAATATGGTAGGAACCAACTAAACCTGCAAGATTGAATGTCTTACTTGGAGCATAAGCGGCAATCGTTCTTTTCTTGGCATCTTCACTTACAGATTGTGTAGGAATATGCGTATTTTCTTTACGTACTAGATCCGACCAGATTTCATCACTAAAGACTAAAACATCATACTTTTTACAGATGTCTATAAATTTTTGGATTTCTTCCTTTTTCCAGACTCTTCCCGTTGGATTGTGTGGAGAACAAAATATCGCAAAATGAATATTGTGTTTGGTGATCTTCTTTTCAATATCCTCATAATCAAGTGACCAGTTATTCTCTTTTATTAATGGGCTATCAATAATTTTTCTTCCTAGATTATTTAATGTATGAATAAATCCAATATAACATGGTGATTGTACTAGAATGGCTTCACCGCTAGATGTAAAAGCTTGTA
Organism: uncultured Holdemanella sp.; assembly: GCF_958348295.1. Classification (NCBI taxonomy): domain Bacteria; kingdom Bacillati; phylum Bacillota; class Erysipelotrichia; order Erysipelotrichales; family Erysipelotrichaceae; genus Holdemanella; species uncultured Holdemanella sp. Next base: position 28,774 of record NZ_CATVYQ010000023.1, on the reverse strand, counting down.
AAGCACTTGATAATATACCAAGAACACCATTTTCATATCCGATAGCTTCTTTTTCTACATCTATGCCATGTGTTTCTTTTTGCCAGAACTGAATGGCTTTATAGTAATCTTCTGGCATTTCAAAATATCCAAAGTGAGGTTCATTGATGCGGTTGATCATTTGTTTTTGAATATTTTCAAAAACAGGATAGTTCATATCCGCAACCCACATAGGAATTTTTGAAAAATTTGGATCTATCTCTACATCTTTAATAGGTAATACATCGAGGGCGAGTGCATCATGTCCTTGACGGTTTAATAGTGTTGTAAAATCATACTTCATAAAAAGAATCTCCTTATTAACTTAATAATATAATTTGAAAAATGAATATGCAATTTGATATTTGCTTTTTTTCTTGTTGGTTTTGTGGGATGATTAGATTAGAAAGAAGGGATGCATATGCGCACAAGATTCTATAATGCACAAGTACTCACAATGAAGGATTTTAATATTTTTTCAGGTGAAGTTTGGGTAGAGGATAATAAGATTATATATGTAGGAAAAGTAAAAGATTCTTCTTTTTGTTTTGATCGAGAAATAGATGTACAAAACAATTTGATCATGCCTGGATTTATTGATGCACATACCCATTCTGGAATGACGTTTTTAAGATCGATGGCCGATGATATGCCACTTCAACAATGGCTCAATGAAAAAGTATTCCCTATTGAAGCTAAATTAACGCAAGATGATATTTATTATTTTTCTAAGCTGGCTATATTGGAATATTTAACGAGTGGAATTACTACAAATTTTGATATGTATTTAAATCCCGAAGCCATTATTAAGGCAAGCTTGGATATGAAGTATCGTACAGTCTTATGTGGAGCTGTTAATGATTTTTGCCTATCCGTAGAAGATGTAGAACGATGCTTTAATGAATACAATCAAGAGAATAGCCTTATTTCTTATATTCTTGGCTTTAGTCATGAATATACCAACTCCAAAGAAAAAATCCAACAAGTAGCGGCATTATCTCATAAATACAAAGCACCTGTTTATACGCATTTAAGCGAAACTGAATATGAAGTATCCACATGCAAAGAAAAGACAGGGTTAAGTCCTGTTGAATACTTATGTGATTTGGGCGTATATGACTATGGTGGAGGAGCTTTTCATTGTGTGCACATGAGTGAACATGATTTGGATTTATTTCAAGAAAAACATTTAAACATCGTCACAAATCCAGCATCCAATCTAAAACTAGCTAGTGGCATAGCTCCTATTCAAGCTATGCTTCAACGAAATATAAATGTATGTCTAGGAACAGATGGTGCGGCAAGTAATAACTGTCTAGATATGTTTAGAGAAATGTTTTTGGTGACAGGACTAGCTAAATATAAAAACTGTAATGCTTCTGCAGTGGATGCTTACAAAGTGTTAAATATGGCAACAATAAATGGAGCTAAAGCTTTAAATTTAAATTGTGGTGTGCTTGAAGCTGGAAAGTTGGCAGATTTAATTATTTTAGATCTACATCAACCGAATATGCAGCCAATGAATAATATCGCAAAAAATATTGTATACAGTGGATCTAAATCTAATGTAAAATGTACGATGGTCAATGGAGAAATCTTATATGAAGATGGACATTTTTATGTAGGATTTGAGATTGAGGCACTATATGATGAAGTACAAAAAAGAGTAGAAAGGTTAAAGTAATGAATATACAGATTTTTGGTAAGAACAAATGCTTTGATACAAAGAAAGCACAACGCTATTTTAAAGAAAGAAATATTAAGTTTCAGTTTATTAATTTAGACGAAAAAGAAATGAGTAAGAAAGAATTTGAGAGCGTGCTTAGACAAGTTGGCATTGATTCTATGGTTGATCCAAAGGCGAAGGATAAAGAATTGTTGACAATGTTGAATTATTTATCGAATAAAGAGGAAAAGGTGTATCTTAATCAGCACATATTAAAAACGCCAATCGTGCGTAACGGCAAATTGGCAACAGTAGGCTATGAACCAAATGTATGGAAAACATGGGATTAGTCTTTGTATAAGAAACAATCTTTTTCATGGGAATAAATCACACCAATGGCTTGAAGATAGGAGTATATGATCGTACTTCCTACAAACTTCATGCCTCTTTTTTTTAAATCATTTGATATTGAATCTGAAAGAGAGGATGTAGTTTTGTTCGTTTCATAAATAATCTTTCCATGCGTAAAAGTACATAAATAGTTGTAGAATGTTTGATACTCTTCTTGAATGGATTTAAAAATCTTCGCATTTGAAATACTCGCTTTGATCTTTAATTTATTTCGAATAATTTTTGGATTATTTCTTAATTGTTCTATTTTTGCTTCATCAAATTTAATCACTTTATCAATGTCAAAATCTTCATAAGCCACTTTAAAAGCTTCTCTTTTATTTAAGATACACTCCCAGCTTAGTCCGGCTTGAAAAGATTCAAGTATCAACATTTCAAAGAGATATTTTTCGTTTGTATTAAACTTTCCCCATTCATGATCATGATATTCAATATATTTTGGATTGTTTAGATTACACCATGTACATCGTTTCATGATTCTATTTTAAAGTAGATAAAATTTGGATTCAATGATAAAATTAAATCAGTTGGTTATTCTCAATTGAGAATGACGAAAGGGGTTTTATGCAAGATTCATTTGGACGAAATATAAATTATATGCGAATTTCACTAACAGATAGATGTAATTATGCTTGTTACTACTGTAAGCCAGACATCGCAAAACACCTTTGTCATTCGGATATATTGACGTATGAACAAATCTTAAATATTTGTAGATGTGCTATTTCTTTGGGAATTACTCGATTTAAAATTACGGGTGGAGAACCCACACTTCGTAAAGGCTACATTGACTTTATTCGTAGGTTAAAAGAATTAGAGGGTGTAGAACAAGTGACTTTGACGACAAATGGAAGTTTATTTTCATTATCTGATTTAGATGAGCTTAAAAAGATTGGACTAGACTGTATTAATTTTTCAATAGATACACTTGATGAATCTGAATATTTGAAGATATGTAAAAAGAATAATTTGAAGAAGGTTTTGTTGAATTTAGAATATGCTTATAAGATGGGTATTTCGGTGAAAGTGAATTGTGTTGTCGATAATTTATTTTCGTTTTCTCGATTTGAATCTATGTTAGAACTCATTAAAGATAAAAAAATCGCATTGCGCTTTATTGAATTGATGCCATTAAAAAATAGTGATCGAAACACAAAAATGAATGAATTCATTGAATATGTACAAAAGAATTACATATTAAATGTATATGATCATAAGCTTGGTAATGGCCCAGCCCACTATTATACAATACCAGAGTTTCAGGGATATATTGGTTTTATTGAAGCGTTGCATAATAAGTTTTGTCAAGACTGCAATCGCGTACGCTTAAGCAGTGTAGGACGTTTGAAATTATGTTTATTCCATATGGATGGTGTGGATTTAAAACCGTATCTAAATAATTTGGAAGAACTAGAAAAAGTGATGAGAGAATGGATATTCAAAAAGCCCAAGGAACATCATTTTGAAGAAGAACATTCGTTGACGGTGATGAATGAAATTGGAGGATAAAATGGAATTAACACATTTTGATGAGCATGGTAATGCACGTATGGTGGATGTAAGTGAGAAGAATATCACTTCTAGAAGTGCTTGTGCCGTTGGAAGTATATTAGTAAATAAAGAGATTATTGAAAAAATAGAACATAGTGATATGAAAAAAGGAGATGTATTAGGTGTAGCTCGTATTGCTGGAATCATGGGCGTAAAAAAGACGAGTGAATTGATTCCTTTGTGTCATCCTTTAATGATCAATAAGGTCAATATTGATTTTGAGATTGATAAAGCGAATTGTTTGATCTATGCATATTGCACCGTTAAATGTAATGGAAAAACGGGCGTAGAAATGGAAGCTTTAACAGGTGTAAATATTTGTCTTTTGACAATTTATGATATGTGTAAAGCTGTAAGTAAAGATATGGAAATAAAAAATGTACATTTGGTTTCTAAATCAGGTGGAAAAAGTGGAGATTTTGTATGGAAGGAATAATTAAAGCAATTTGTATCAGCAAACAAAAGGGAACAGAAAAACATCCGGTTCAAGATATTGAAATTATTGAAAATCATGGACTAGAAAATGATGCGCATGCAGGTAAGTGGCACCGTCAAGTTTCTTTATTGTCGTATGAAAAACGTGAAGAATTTAAGGCCAAAGGTGCCAATGTAGAGGATGGCGCCTTTGGAGAAAACTTACTTGTATCGGGTATTGAATTTACAAGTTATCCTGTAGGAACACAATTTAAAATTGGAGATGTATTACTCGAACTGACGCAAATCGGTAAAAGCTGCCATTCTCATTGTGAAATCTATCATCAAGTTGGTCAGTGTATTATGCCACATTTAGGTGTATTTACACGTGTAATACATGGCGGTCACATTTGTGTTGGGGATAAAGTGGAAGTTATTGAAAATAAAGATTCTAGAATGCGTGTAGCCGTATTGACATTAAGCGATAAGGCAAGTGTTGGACAAAGAGTGGACAAGAGTGGTCCGTTGATTGAAAAGATTATGACAGAACAAGGTTACAACGTTACAAGTGTGACAGTGATTGCGGATGATGAAAATGAAATTGTCTCACAATTGATTAATTTAAGTGATCGTTGCCAAAATGATTTAATTTTAACAACCGGAGGCACAGGACTGAGTGTACGTGATGTGACACCAGAAGCTACAATGAAAGTCATGACAAGAAATGTTCCAGGTATTAGTGAAGCATTGCGCTATGAATCAATGAAATACACAAATAAGGCGATGTTGTCACGTGGTGTGAGTGTATTAAGAAATCAGACGTTGATTATTAACTTGCCAGGAAGTCCTAAGGCGGTTAAGGAAAGTCTAGATATAATTTTAGGCCCATTAAAACATGGCTTAGAAATCATGAAAGGTGAAGCAAGTGAGTGTGCAAGGAAGTAATTTAGATTTCACTCCAATCTGGATATCTTTAAAAACCGCAAGTATCACAATTGTGATTACTTTTATTCTTGGTTTACTTGCTGCATGGTGGATTTATTCAAGAAAGAATGAAGCATTGAAAATGATCTTTGATGGAATCTTTACTTTACCTATGGTCTTGCCACCTACGGTTGCTGGATTTTTCTTGTTGATGATTTTTGGCGTAAATCAACCCGTAGGCAGATTTTTTATGAATGTATTTGGCGTTCGCATCGCATTTAGTTTTAGTGCTACTGTAATCGCAGCTGTAATGATTTCATTTCCATTGATGTATCGAAATTCTAGAGGCGCCTTCGAACAAGTGGACACAGATTTAGTATATGCTGCAAGAACTTTAGGAATGAGCGAATGGAACATTTTCTTGAAAGTATTGATACCCAATGCCTTACCAGGAATTATAAGTGGTGGTGTTCTTGCCTTTGCGCGTGGCTTAGGTGAGTTTGGGGCGACAACTATGCTTGCGGGAAACATTATTGGGAAAACGCGAACACTTCCAGTTGCAGTTTATAGTGAAGTGATGAGTGGCGATATGGAATCAGCCGCCTTTTATGTATGGGTGATTATTGGTATTTGTTTTACAGCTGTGATTTTGTTGAATTTATATCAACTATGGGTTCGAAAGAAAAGGAGTTTCTAAATGTTGGTAGTACAAATCTATAAAAAACTTGCAGAATTTGATTTAGATGTTTCTTTTCAAGTAGAAGACAATATATTAGGGCTTATGGGAGCTTCAGGCTCTGGCAAAAGTATGATATTAAAATGTATAGCTGGAATTGAAACGCCAGATCAAGGACGGATTGTATTAAATGATCGCGTTTTATTTGATTCTGAAAAGAAAATCAATGTTCCCATTCAAAAAAGAAATGTGGGTTATATGTTTCAAAGTTATGCTCTATTCCCCAATATGAGTGTATATGAAAATATTAGTGTAGGATTAAAAGCTAGAAAAATAAAAGATGTGGATATTGTGGTTAGGAAAGTGATGAGACAATTTCAAATTAGTGAACTTGCTTCAAGATATCCCAAACAATTATCGGGTGGACAAAGACAAAGGGTGGCATTGGCTCGTTTGATGGCTTATGAACCAGATGTTCTTTTATTGGATGAACCATTTAGTGCTTTAGATGAAGATTTAAAGGAAGATTTATTACAGGAGCTTAAAAGTGAGCTTCAAATTTCAAAACCAGTTATTTTTGTATCGCACAATAAGGAAGAAGTAAATTATTTGTGTGATCTAAAATATAAAATTAAACAAGGAAAGATCAGATGAAAAAAGGTTTAAGTATTTTATTGGCTGGAATCATGGCCACAAGTTTATTTGGTTGTAGTTTTAATGAACCAAAAGAACAAGTAAAACTTACAATTGCGGCAGCTGCAAGTTTGGAAAACGCATTTGAAGATAAATTGATTCCAATGTTTGAAAAAGAATATCCAAATGTAACGATTGAAGGGGTCTATGATAGTAGTGGAAAATTACAGCTTCAAATTGAAAAAGGATTAGATGCCGATGTATTTTTTAGTGCAGCTACAACACAGATGAGCGCTTTAAAAGATGAAGATTTAGTGGATGCCGATTCAATTTCAAATGTATTAGAGAATAAATTGGTGTTGATCAAAGGAAAAGATAGCACTACAACAGTCACTGGATTTGACAATATTGGGGATGCTTCCATTATTGCGATTGGAGATCCAGAAGTAGTTCCTGCAGGAAGCTACGCAAAGGAAGCTTTGACAAACTTAGGTGTATGGGATTTTATTCAAAATCGTTTAAGCTTAGCAGGAAATGTAACGGAAGTATTGTCTCAAGTTGAAACACAAAATGCAGAAATTGGTTTAGTTTACGCGACAGATGCTGCAAGTAGTGATAAAGTAGAAGTAGTGGCAGAGTGCGATAATTCATTATTAGCTACGCCAGTACTATATCCAATAGGTCGTGTATCGACTACAAAACATAAAGATGAAGCCAATTCATTGATTGAATTCTTAAAGAGTGATAAAGCTTTAAAAGTATTCAAAAAATACGGATTTAAAGAAGGAGAATAAGATGAAATTAATCAAGACTGAGGATGCCGTAGGGCATGTACTTTGTCATGATATAACACAGATCATTAAGGGTGTCACAAAAGATGCCCTTTTTCGTAAGGGTCATATCGTGACAGAAGAAGATATTCCTTTATTGTTGTCAGTAGGGAAAGAACATTTATATGTTTGGGAAAACGACGAAAGTATGATGCATGAAAATGATGCGGCTATGGTTTTGTTAGACATGTGCAAGAATGATTATATGTCGTATGGTGAGATCAAAGAAGGGAAAATTGAATTAAAAAGTGAGATTCACGGACTATTTAAAGTAGATCGTAAGGCTTTGTTTACTGTAAATTCATTTGGACAGATGATGATTGCGACTAGACACTCAAACACAGTAGTAAATCCGGGAGATAAACTTGCGGGTATGCGCATTATTCCTTTGGTGATTGAAAAGGAAAAAATGAAAAAAGTAAGTTCTTTGATTTCTTCTCCGATTCTTGAAATTAAGCCGTTTGTATTAAAAAAAGCAGCTGTGATCACAACAGGAAGTGAAGTATATAAAGGAAGAATTCAAGATACATTTACACCAGTTATTCAATCTAAATTGGCTGAGTTTGGTTGTGAAATGGTGTATCATGCGATTTGTGATGATGATGATAAAATGGTGACAGAAAAAATCAATGAAGCTTTAAAACAAGGCGTGGATATTGTTTTATGTACGGGTGGAATGAGTGTGGATCCAGATGATAAAACACCACTTGCGATTAAGAATACAGGGGCGAATATTATTAGTTATGGTTCTCCAGTTCTTCCTGGTGCTATGTTTTTACTTGCCTATAAAGGAGAAGTTCCAATTGTTGGTCTTCCAGGATGTGTGATGTATGCCAAAAGAACAGTATTTGATTTAGTACTTTGTCGTTTGCTTGCCAAAGATGCAGTGACATATGAAGAGCTATGTGATTTAGGTGAAGGTGGATTGTGCTTAGGATGTGATATTTGCACATATCCGAATTGTGGATTTGGAAAATGAGATATAAACTAAAAATTCAAATTGGTAATAACGAACCAAATTTTGGCAAAGGCGTTGTAGAACTATTGGAGTTATGTGATAAGTACGGTTCTCTATCAAAGGCTTATAAAGAAATGGGAATGTCAAATTCAAAGGCTTGGAAAATCATCAAAAGAGCCCAGGAAGATTTAGGGTATGAGTTGGTTTCTACAACGAGTGGTGGAAGTCATGGTGGAGGCTCTTGCTTAACTTTAGAGGGAAAAGAATTGGTACGTAAATATAAATTGTTTCAAGAAAAAATCGAAATATATTCAAAACAAGTGTTTAAGGAAGTATTTGAAGATGAATAAAGAGGAAGTATTGATTATTACTTTTAAAAGTATTCAAGATGTTCTAGATTTGGAGTCAAAGACAAAAAACGGACGTATGATACCTGTTCCAAGTTGTGTTAAGGCAGGATGCGGCATGTGTTTTATGTCGAAAGATCTAGATGAGGAAAAGTGGAAACTTTTTTTAGAAGAACAAAACGTTTTGTATGAAGGTATAGTAAGGGTGAATTTTTTATGAATGAAAAAATATATTGTAAGAGTGGGGGATGTAGTGCTAAATTGGGTGCAAAAAAATTGAGTCATATACTAGAAAAAATTGATTCATTTAAAGATGAAAATGTTTTAGTTGGATTTGATTCAAGAGATGATGCTGCTGTGTATCAAATTGATGAAAGTCATGCGTTTGTATCCACGTTGGATTTCTTTCCACCTATGGTAGAAGATCCATATTTGTATGGTCAGATTGCGGCAACAAATGCACTAAGTGATATTTATGCGATGAATGGTACGCCTAAAACAGCTTTAAATATTGTATGTTTTCCAGAAAATGAAGATTTGAATATTTTAGGTAAGATCATTGAAGGCGGAAATAGTAAGTTAGTCGAAGCTGAGTGTGCTTTGGTTGGTGGACACTCTATTCGTGATGATTCCATTAAATATGGTTTGAGTGTGACGGGTTTAGTGGATCCTAACGATGTAAAGAAAAATAATGGTACGCAATGTGGGGATGTCTTGATTTTGACGAAGCCTTTAGGGGTAGGCTTGACTTTGAATGCGTTACGCATGGATGATTGTTCAAAAGAAATGCAGGAAAAAGTCTTTAAAAGTATGACTACATTAAATAAGTATGCGTGTGATATCTTAAAAAAATATTCCGTACATGCCCTAACTGATGTAACTGGCTTTGGCTTATTGGTTCACTTAAATGAGATGTTAGATGAAAAAAATAGTGCAGTGATTTATAAGGATTCAATTCCATATTTTGATGACTGTAGAAAGTATGTCGAAGAGTTTTACTTAAGTGGGGCTGCACAGACCAATCGCAATAGTGTAGATGGTAAGATTTATTTTGATTGTGATTTTTTTACAGAGGAAATTTTGTTTGATCCACAAACGAGTGGTGGTTTATTAGCTAGTGTGTCTAAGGATGATTTAGCAGATATACAGAAAGATTTTATGGAAAACAATCTTGAATTGTATGTTGTGGGTGAAGTCATTGAGAAAAATGAATATAATGTATATGTGAGAGGTATGAAGAGATGAAAACTTTAGATTGTAGAGGATTGGAGTGTCCACTTCCAGTCGTAAAGACAAAGGAAGCTTTAAAAGAAGAAAATGTAGTTTCAACAATTGTGGATAATGAGATTGCGGTTGAAAACTTAACGAAGTTTGCGAAAGTAAAAAATTATACAGTCACTTCTAAAAAAGAGGGTAAAGATTATATTGTTGAAATTTCAAAGGGTGATGAAGAAGCAGATTTTGAAGTGGAATACACATATGCAGATTGTAGCTTGGCTAAGCCTAAAATGGTTGTTGTTTTCGCAAGTAATGTGATGGGTTCAGATCCAGAATTGGGTGCGTTATTGATGAAGTCATTTATTTTCTCTTTGACAAAACAAGATATATTGCCAGATGAAATGATTTTCTATAACGAGGGTGTAAAAATCACAACGACTAAGAGTGAAACTTTGGAAGATTTAAAATATTTAGCAGATAATGGAGTTGAAATTGTAAGTTGTGGAACTTGTTTGGATTTCTTCCATCTAAAAGAAGAACTTCAAGTGGGTTCAGTCACAAATATGTATGATATTGTAGAAAGAATGGAGAAGGCTGATAAAATTATCAAGCCATAAAGATTATGAATAAATGTGTTATTGTGCGTGGTGGAGGAGACATAGCGACAGGGACAATATATAAACTTGTGAAAAGTGGATTTCAAGTATTGGTGTTAGAAGTTGAAAAGCCAAGTGCAATACGAAGAAATGTGGCTTTTTGCCAGGCTGTGTATGAAGAAAAATTTACAGTTGAAGATATGACTTGTGTTTTAGTTTCAACAATAGAAGAAGCTAAAGAAGTGATGGCTAATAAACAAGTTGCGATGGTGATTGATCCTAAAGGTGAAATGATTTCTAAAATAGAACATATTGCCTTGGTGGATGCGATTCTTGCCAAGAAAAATTTGGGAACGACAATGGATATGGCACCCATCACGATTGGACTAGGTCCTGGTTTTTGTGCTGGACAAGATGTGCATGTGGTTGTGGAAACCATGCGTGGACATAATCTAGGAAGACTGATTTATGAGGGTTGTGCTTTGCCAAATACGGGTGTTCCTGGAAATATTAAGGGATATTCTAAAGAAAGAGTGATTCATTCTCCTTGTGCAGGTGTTTGTCACAATGTTAAAAAGATTACGGATATAGTTGAAAAAGGAGAAATCCTTGCGTATATCAATGAAACGCCAGTTTATGCAAGTATGTCAGGGTTACTAAGAGGTTTGATTCAAGATGGATACAATGTAACATCTGGCTTTAAAATGGCCGACATCGATCCAAGGGTGGATGAATATCAGAATTGTTTTACAATTTCAGATAAGGCGCGTTGTATTGCCGGAGGTGTTTTGGAGGCGATATTGCATGGTTTATCTTGATCAAGCAGCCACAAGTTTTCCTAAATTAGATGTGGTCAAACAAGCTGTTATGGATGCATTAGAAGTAGCAGGGAATGCGAATCGAAGTTCTAATATGGATTCTTCGCGTTTGATTTTTGAGGCAAGAAGAAATATTGCGTGTTTTTTTGGATTATCGGATTTTCATCGTGTTATTTTAAATGGTGGAAATACAGAAAGTTTAAATACATGTATCAAAGGAATTCTAAAAGAAAAGGATCATGTGATTACCACATATGCGGAGCATAATAGTGTGCTTCGACCTTTATATGAACTGGAAGAAAAAGGTGTCATATCTTTAACGATTTGTTCGCCTTATTTAAAAGATATTAAAAATCATATTCAAAACAATACGAGAATGGTTATCATGACACATAGTTCGAATGTGACTGGTGAAATTTTTGATGTGGATTTAATTGGAAAGTATTGTAAAGAAAGTGACATTCTTTTTATGGTGGATGCCGCTCAAAGTGCAGGTCATATTCCTGTGTCCATGGAAAATATAGATGTTTTATGTTTTAGTGGCCATAAAGGCTTATTAGGCATTGGCGGTATTGGCGGATTTTGTGTAAAAGGCATTGACGTAAAACCATTGATTTCTGGTGGAACGGGTATAGATTCTTTTAATCCGCATATGCCTGAGGCATATCCTGAACATTTAGAGGCGGGAACACAGAATCTTGTAGGGATTGCAGCCTTAAATGCAGGGGTAAAGTATGTTTCAGAAAATCAAAAAGAGATTATGGAAAAGGAATACTTTTTACTTCAAAAATTATATGAAGGTTTAACAGGCTATGTAGAATTTTATTCGTCTTTAGAAAATTCTACACCTATTGTGGCAATCAATATTCCAGGTAAAGATAGTGCTTATGTAAGTGATGTATTGAATTATAAGTATGGTATTGTGACGCGTTGTGGTGCGCATTGTGCGCCATTGATGCATAAATATTTAAATACAGAAGAAAGGGGAATTGTTCGTTTATCATTATCTTTTCAAAATACAAAAGAAGATGTTGATTTTGTGGTTCGAGCGATTCGGGAAATTTCAAATGATTATTAGTGTAATTGGTTCGGGTGGAAAAACAACGTATATCCACAAATTAAAAGATAAATATGTTTTTTTGAATAAAACAGTTTTAATGTGTACGACTACGCATATGTTGATTGAAGAAGATACATTGATAGATCCTAGTTATGATGAAATTATGCATAGAATTGAAACTTATGGATATTGTCATGCGGGAAACAGATGTGATGAATTTAAAATTGAGGGGTTGGATTCAGAATTATTGAAACAATTAAAACAAGTTGTGGATGTAATTTTGATTGAGGCAGATGGCTCTAAACATTTGCCTTTGAAGTTTCCTGATGTCAATGAACCTGTTGTGGATCCAGATTCAGATGAGGTCGTGTTAATTTCAAATCTAAATGGATTAAATAAGCCGGTAAAAGAAGTGGTACATCGTTATGAGCTTACAAATTTAGATCCAAACGAACTTGTAACACCTAAAATCATGCAGGATTTGATTCGTGTTTATTTAAAGAAGTTAAATAAACCTTTTAAAATTCATGTGAATGGGGATATGGATTTATATACGCGTTGTTTAAAGGCTCTATTAGAAGAAGATGTCGATGTGGATATTCTTCAAAAAGAATGGTTTAATATGCAGCCTAAGCTTGTGATTTTAGGTTGTGGACATGTCAGTCAATATTTAGCTAAAATGGCAAGCATATTAGAATTATATACAATTGTGATCGATAATCGTAAAGAGTTCGCAAATGTAGAACATTTTCCTACGGCCAATGAGATTCATTGTATTGAATATGATCAAATGGATGCAGTATTACCAGAAGAAGAAAATACTTGTTATGTGATAGTGACAAGAGGGCATAAGGATGATAAGTTATGTCTAGAAAAGACATTGTGTAAGCCACATTTATATTTGGGTATGATTGGAAGTAAAGGAAAAGTAAAAAAGACTTTTGATGCGTTGATTGAAGAAGGATATTCTAATGAAGAATTATCCAACGTGCATGCACCAATTGGTTTAGATATTAGAGCTCAAACCCCCGCTGAGATATCTATCAGTATTTTGGCTGAACTCATTGAAATTAAAAATGCAATGTTTAGTTCAAGTATTTCTAAAGAACTATTAGAATCCAATGTTCATGGGACTTTATGTATTATCATTGATAAAAAGGGTTCGGCACCAAGAGGTGTTGGTAGTATGATGTTAGTGCATGAAAATGGAGTGATTGATACGATTGGTGGGGGTAAAGTAGAGTACCAGGCTATTCTAGATGCCAAAGAATGTAAAGAAGTTATGGTCAAGGAGTACGATTTATCCAATGCAGAAAGTGCTATACTAGGTATGATTTGTGGTGGATATAATAAAGTCTTATTTATACCCGTGTAAAGAGGAGTTTAAATGAAAAATATAAGACGAGTAAGAAAAACAGCTATTTTTGTGATTGTTGTATTGATTTTAACTATTGCGTTGTTGATTTCAATGATTGCGAAAAAAACAAGTGATAAGAAAGTAAGTGAACCTAAACAAGAAAAGATAACAGAAACAAAAAAAGAGAATAGGAAGGAAGAAACAAATTTACCTGAAGTAACAAAAGTGAATCAAAGTGGGAATCCATATGAGAATACCGTTACTGTTTCGGATTTAAATTCAATTTATATTCTTGTAAATAAATATTCTGGATTACCGGAAGATTATGAGCCTAGTGATCTAGTTCAGGTTCCTTCGAGTGGAGAAAATGAAAATGTGCGTATGCGAAAAGAAGCTGCAGAAGCATTTGAAAAATTGATAGAAGCATCCGCTAATGAAGGGTTTATTTTAAATGCTTGTTCAGCCTATCGTTCTTATGCATATCAAGTTGGATTGTTTAATAATGGAGCTGCAAACTATGGTGAAGAATATGCAGATCGTTATTGGACAAGACCAGGATATAGTGAGCATCAGTCAGGATTGGCTGTTGATATTCGTATGGATAATGATTGTAGTGATTTAGATGTTGTTCGATATAATTCACACTACAATTGGTTATTAGAAAATATGCATACGTATGGATTTATCTTACGTTATCCGGATGATAAGGAAGATAAAACTAAAATTGCATCAGAAAGCTGGCACTTGCGTTATGTAGGTGTAGATTTAGCTACATATTTATATGAGAATAATTTAACTTTGGATGAATATTATGGAGCTTAGGCAGTCGTTGGATTGCCTCTTTTTTGATTTATCAAATGGTATGTTGTATACTAAAAATGACGTATATAAAGGATAAATACATAATGATTGATGAAAAGATAATAATGGGTGTAAGAAATAAGAATGCGGATGCCAAAAAAGAGCTTATTTCATTGACCAAAGATCATTTAATTCGAACAATTTATAAGCGATATATTGGTTTAGAAGAAAAAGAAATCAATGATATCTTGCAGGCAACTTATACGTACGCATTTATGAATATGGATAAATTGAATGATGATAAGAATTTTTTAAAATGGATCACAGTCTTGTTGAATAAACAATTGCGTGAGTATATGCAGGCTAAAGAAAATACGGGTGTAACTACGGCTTTGCGTGGACTTCCTCAATATCGACAATCCGATGTGGATGATTGTTTAAATGAGATGCCAGAAAACCAAAAGGCAGTGACAATCATGCATTGTCTAGGTAGATTGAAAGAAAAGGATATTGCGAATCGTTTAAAGATGAGTGAAGAGGGAGTGGCTCGATTATTAAAGAGTGGTAAACAAAAAGTGAAAGATGTATTAGAAAAAAAGTGACAGACATAGGCAATCGGTTTGATTGCCTATTATTAAAATTGATTTTAATAAAAGTATAAAGAATAATGCTATTTCGTAGTGAAGATGTATTTAAAAAGAAGTGACAATTATTATTGTCCTTTTTTTTGATTTCGCATAAAATGTATGCATATGAAAAGAGATACAAAAAGAGTATTAATACTATCACTTAAGATAGGCGTAGGAAGTGCCGTTGCGATTATTTTAGCCTATTTTTTTAAATTGGATAATCCAACAAGTGCTGGAACGATTGCACTATTGTCATTGTTGACGACAAAGTGGGGAACGGTGAAGCTTGTTCTTAGAAGAATTTCAACATTCTTTGTGACAATTCTATTCTGTTTTATTTTCTTTGAACTTATTCCAAGCCATTGGATTGCCTTTGGACTTGCGATTGCGTGCTTAGTTGGGTACAGTGAGAAAATGAAATGTCAGAATACTTTAAGTGTAAATGCGATGATTGCCGTTCATTACTTGAGTTATTTGGATTTTAGTATTCACTTCATGATAAATGAATTCTATTTGATCTTAATTGGCGCCCTTATCGCATTCTTATTGAATTTGGTTCATGATTATAGTGGAGAAGAGGAGTATTTGAATTCTTGCATGAATTATATGGAAGATAAGATCCAGAGTTTGATGTATCAAATTGTTCACTATATTCAAAGTGAAGAAAGAAACACTACAATTTGGAAAGAATTAGAGGATATTAAAGAGCAGGCTGAAAAATATATTCATATTGCGATGGAATATCAGGATAATACGTTTACGAGTTTACCAGATTATTATATTCGTTATTTTGAAATGCGTGCTTTGCAGTGTGATATTTTACATATGCTTCATTATAAGATACGAAAGATTCGTAAGATGCCAAAAGAGGCGGATGAATTGGCAAAATATATTGAATATTTAATTCCGTTTATTCATGAAAAAAATGATCCTCAGCCACAAATTACTTCACTTCATCAAATGTTGAAAGATAAACAAAAAGAGAATTTGCCGACAAATCGTATTGAGTTTGAATCAAAGGCAATGCTTCTACACATTTATATGGATCTTGAAGAGTTTTTATACACAAAGAAGAAGTTTATTGATCAAACAACAGAGGAACAGAAAAAGTTGTATTGGAGATGATATAAATGAAATCAATCATTATTGTAACTGTTGTAACAGGTATAGTTTCTGTTGGAATTTATAAAGGGATTCGTAAAGTATTATATAAAAAGGATGTCACAAATAAGGCAAGCTTTGCCAGATTAATAAAATACATTTTGGTTTTTATTAATGGAATAGTTTTTCTTGGACAATTTGAACAGACTAAACCCATTATGTCTTATCTTGCTGCATCCAGTGGAGTGGTTGCTCTAATTTTAGGTGTTGCTGCTAAAGATGCTTTTGGTAATCTATGCAGTGGTTTGATGATTTTAACATTTAAGCCTTTTGTCGAAGGAGATTTGATTAAGGTCAATCAAGGCGAATTGATTGGGTATGTTGAAAGTATTCGTTTTCGTCATACAATCATTCGTACATATGAAAGTAATCGTATTATTGTGCCAAACTCAACTTTGAATTCGGCAACAATTGAAAATGCTTTTTTTCAAGATACTCGAAAGAATAATTATTTGGAAATTGAAGTTTCTTATGGAACGAATATTGATTTGGCAATTGATATTTTGAAAAATTTAGTTGAAAAGACAATGTTGGAATATGATATTGAGAGTGAAAATCCAATTGAAGTAAAAGTAATCAATTTTTCTACAACTGGTATTGATTTGCGCGTTGTTGTTCCAAGTAAGACAAGTTTAGATGGGTTTGATATGCTCGCAAAGATTCGTTATGAGCTTGTAAAAGAGTATGGTAAGGCAAATATTAATTTTGGAAATTATTCAGTAGAGGTAAGTCAATCATGATAAAAGTATATACAGAAGTATTGGGGTTTAATAATTTGATGTATCGCTATATGAGTGTACCTAATTCATTATCTTTGGCAGATATAGCTTATTATACATTGGCATCTTATTTGTCTGAAGAATATGCTGACTTTGTGATTGAAGCTAATGACATTCCTTTTGTATGTCCAAATTGTGAGGATGAACAATTTAATAAATTGCCTTGTGCTTCAATAATTCGACCTGATTTTAAAGAGAGAGATACTTTTAAGATGGTTTATGATTTAGAAGAGCCTTTTGAGATTGAAATTCAAGTTGAAAAAGTAGATGATATAGAAGAAGATGCTTGTGTAATCAATGGTCGTGGCTTTGCAATATGGGATGGTTTTAAAGAATTTCAAGATTATTATTATCAGTCAATGGAATTGTTTAAAGAATATGCCGAAGCCAATGAGATGAGTATTTCGGATTTTCCAGTAGATGAAGATTTAGATATTGTTGAATTGAATAAGGTATTGGAATATAACTTTGAAGAATTAAAAGATGTGTATGAGGGTGAATAGATGAAAGTATATGAAATGAGTTTTCGCGATATGGATCAAAAAATGGTAGAGATCCATGGTGTGAAAATGGTTAAGCTTTTAGAGAAGATGGGATTAAAACTAGATAATTTATATGGTGCTTTAATGTATGGCTATATCGATCATAATGCGGGTTTTATTTTTGAAATCGTAGCTTTGGAAACAAAGAAACGCAATATTGAATATCGTATTGTACCGATTGGTGTATCTTGCAAGATTCCTCGTTTTGATGTGCAAGAAATGGATATTCAAATTTTAGATAATGTAAATGTGGAATTGTTTCAAGATAAGATTGATATGGTTGAAAAGGCCACAGAAGTTTCTAAGGAATTAGAAGAGCTTCGTTTATATAAAGAGTTGGATCCATCCAGACATTTAGAGTATCCAGATGATATCATGGTATATTTTTTAGAAGAAGGAAAAGATGTAGAGGCATGCTGGGTTCGTCTTGAAGGAATACAGGATGGAAAGATGTATGGAATTGTTTTAACGGCTTTACGCCAGGATTTTGGTGTGAAAGAAAAGGATACAATTTATTTTGGTATGACAGAAATGGAAGATCACAAATTGGCGTGTGTATGGGTGAAGGAAGATGAATAAAGAGGATTCATTATATTCAATATATGTACAAATATTAAAAGAAGAATTAGTGATGGCTATGGGGTGTACAGAACCTATTGCGATTAGTTATGCGTGTGCTAAAGCAACACAGGTACTAAATCATTTACCGGATCGTATTGTTGTTAAGGCAAGTGGTAGTATTATTAAAAATGTAAAAAGTGTGATTGTACCTCATACAAATGGCTTAAAAGGAATTGAAGTGGCAGCAGCAGCTGGTGCTTTATATGGGGATGCAAACGCAAAACTTGAAGTACTTTCTTGTGCAACGCATGAACAAATTGAAGAATTGCCTGAGTATGTTAAAAACACAAATATTACTGTACAACATATCGAACAAGGTCATGTATTTGATTTGGAAATCAATGTGTATTATGAACAAGAACATGCTAGTGTTCGTATTGTAGATACACATACGAATATTGTTCAAATCGAAAAAGATTGGAAAGTAATTTTTGAAGATAAGACAACGAGTTTAGAACATAAGGCAGATCATAGTGCTTTGATTATGAAGCAGATTTGGGATTTTTCACAAACTGTGGATATTGAAGATGTAAAAGAAATATTAGATTGTCAAATCACTTGTAACATGGCCATCGCAAATGAGGGAATTCATAATTCATATGGCGCAAATATTGGTCATGTAATTTTGAATATGGATTCAGATTGTGTAAAGACAAGAGCCAAAGCTTATGCGGCTGCTGGATCGGATGCTCGAATGAATGGGTGTGAACTACCGGTAGTAATCAATTCAGGAAGTGGTAATCAAGGCATTACTTGTTGCGTGCCAGTTGTTGTGTATGCCAAAGAATTGAATAGTTCAGATGAACAATTGTATCGCGCTTTGGTTTTATCAAATTTGACTGCTATTTATATAAAAACAGGTATTGGTACTTTATCAGCATTTTGCGGTGCTGTTAGTGCCGGTGCTGCAGCAGGAGCTGGTATTGCTTACTTACATGATGGTACGTATGAAGAAATTCAACATACCATTGTGAATGCGTTAGCTATTCTTTCGGGAACAATTTGTGATGGAGCTAAGGCGAGTTGTGCAGCTAAAATTGCATCAAGTGTAGATGCCGGTATCATGGGCTATTATATGTATAAAAATAAGCAACAATTCTATGCAGGTGATGGAATCGTTGCTCATAGTGTGGATGAAACAATTCAAAATATTGGAACTCTAGGTTCTCAAGGAATGCTTCAAACGAATGATAAAATCATTGAGATGATGATTTCTTGCGATTAAAAGTAGATAGGCGAATGATTAACTGTGGTTCATATTCCATATGGACGATACGTTTTCGTTCGCTTTTTGTTTGTTCTAAAAGAATATCAACAGCTTCTTTTCCTTTTTCACAAGCACCATGGTCTACCGTGGTCAATTGTATTTGGGGAAAATCAGCTTCAGGAATATTATCAAATCCAGCAACACTTGTTTTAATGTTGTGATCTTTTAAACAGGCTAAAATGCCAAGAGCCGTCATATCATTATTTCCAATATAGGCATCGTATTTATCACTTAAGATTTGTTTCGTTAAACGATACCCGTTTTCGTATTCTCGTTTTTCAATGGGGTATAATTCAAATTGTTTAGAAGAACTGAAGAATACTTGGGTATTTGGCACGACACTTTTAACGCCTTCATATCTTTCGTTTCGCCCAATTTCCGTTGTATCTAATGGACTTGATATATATGCAATCTTTTTGTGTCCTAGCTGTTTTAAATGGTTGCCTAATAATTTACCACATTTAAAACTATTGAGTTCAATGGAATCACAATCAAGTTTTTTTGGTTTATCCCCGATAATGATGCATGGAATTTGTTTGGAAAGTGCATTCCATTCATCAACAAATTTTGGGGGATATAAAAGGATGATTCCGCATGGCTTCAATATTTTTAAGTTAGAGATGGCGTGTTTTTCAAGATCATCTTTTCGTAATGTAGAAATAGTAAAGATCTGTGTCTTTGTCTTACTAGCCTGTTCAATGATGCTTGAAACAACCATAGAATAATAGGAATTTGATAAATTTGAACAAATGACGACAATGGCATTCTTAGTGTTTGAATATCTTTTTTTTACTTCTGGCTTTTTATATCCCATTTGTTTGGCTGTTTTTTTGACAAGCTTCACTGTTTCTTCTTTGAAAGATACATTTTTATTATCACTTAAAATCATAGATACAGTGGCTTGCGATACATTTGTGGCTTTGGCAATATCGCGTGTAGTTACTTTATTTCTTTTTCCCATAATAAACCTCTTTTGATTTATTTTGATTAATAAATCGATTACTAATCAAATTATTAATCAATATATATTTTCATCTTACACTATTTTATTTGATTGTCCAGCTATTAATCAATGTTTTGATTAATAAAATAGGCCATTTTTATGCATTTGAAATGAAATGAAAATAAGCGTATCGTAACTTTGAAAGAGGTGCGAACTATGTACGATTGTATAATCATTGGAGCAGGTATTAGTGGATGCTCATTAGCGTTTGAGTTGAGTAAATATAGTGGAAAAGTATTGTGGTTGGAAAGAAATAATGATGTGGCCGATGAAACGACTAAGGCAAATAGTGCGATTATTCATGCGGGTTATGATCCAGAGCCTAATACTTTAATGGCAAAATATAATATTTGGGGTAATAAAATCATTCCTACTTTATGTAAAGATTTAGATGTTCCGTGCAAGAATATTGGGTCTTTAGTTGTTGGATTTAATGAAGAGGATGATAAAACCATTAAAACGTTATATGAGCGCGGTGTGGAAAATGGTGTTGAAAATCAGCGTATTATTAAACAGCCGGAGCTATCTGTTATGGAACCCAATTTAAATCCAGACTGTACAAGTGCTTTATATGCACCAAGTGCATGTATTATCAATCCTTGGCAGTTTGCGATCGCATTAAGTGAAGTCGCTATTCAAAATGGTGTAGAGCTTTGTTTGAATGAAGAGGTTACGAGTATAAAAAAAGATGGAGATATCTTTATTGTGAATGATAAGTATAAAGCTCCATTAGTTGTAAACTGTGCAGGTGTAATGTGTGATCATGTGACAGGTTTAATTAAAAAGACAGATTATAAGATTACGCCAAATAAGGGTGAGTATTATTTATTGGATAAATCACAAGGAAACTTGGTTCATCATGTGATTTTCCAGTGTCCTACAAAAATTGGTAAGGGCGTGTTGGTAGCTCCTACAGTCGATGGAAATTTGATTGTGGGGCCTACAAGTACAAATACAACAGTAGATGATTATTCAACAACGTCTATGGGTTTAAAAACAATTCGTGAAAATGCGGTGAAATCTGTACCGAATATGAAACTGCAAGAAAACATTCGTACTTTTGCAGGTTTGCGTGCAAGAAGTGATAAAAAAGATTTTATTGTTGGCGAAGATAAAGATGTACATAATTTCTTCTCAATTGCGGGTATGGCAAGTCCAGGTTTAAGTAGTGCGAGTGCAATCGCATTAGATATAGTAAGAATGATGCAGGAAAAAGATTATTTCTTAAATTTAAAAAAGGATTATGTTTCTACAAGAAAAATGGTTCGTTTTAAAGAAATGTCACATGAACAAAGAAAGGAATATATTGAAAAACATCCAGAATATGGTCGTATTATTTGTCGTTGTGAAACTATCAGTGAAGGAGAAATCATTGATGCGATTCGCCATAGTCCAAAACCAGTGAGTTTAGATGGAATCAAACGTAGATGCAATGCAGGTATGGGAAGATGTCAGTCAGGTTTTTGTGGTCCTAGAGTACAAGAGATTCTTGCCAAAGAATTAGGTGTTAGTCAACTTGATATTATGTTAGATAAGAATGGTTCTTATATTTTGTGCGGAAGAACAAAGGAGAATGGCGATGAATAATAGATATGATGTGGTAGTTATTGGAGGCGGTCCTGCAGGGCTTGCGAGCGCAATGGCCGCAAGACAAAATGGTGCAAAATCCGTTTTGATTATTGAACGTGATAAGGAGCTTGGTGGGATTTTAAATCAGTGTATTCATAATGGTTTTGGGTTACACCACTTTAAAGAAGAGTTAACAGGTCCTGAATATGCAGGTAAATATATTGATGAAGTTAATAAAACAGATATTGATATTTTATTGGATACAATGGTTATAGAGATTACTCCAGATAAAATGGTGTATTGTTCAAGTAGTATTCATGGATATTTAATGATTCAGGCTAAATCTATCATTTTAAATATGGGTTGTCGTGAAAGAACGCGTGGTGCGATTGCGATTCCAGGTACTAGAGCTTCGGGTGTGTTTACGGCTGGTGCTGCACAGCGATATGTGAATATTGAAGGGTATATGCCTGGCAAAAGAGTTGTAATCTTGGGCAGTGGTGATATTGGTTTGATTATGGCTCGTAGAATGACTTTGGAAGGTGCAAAAGTCTTGGCAGTTGTTGAAGTTATGCCTTATTCGAATGGTTTGAATCGTAATATTGTTCAGTGCCTACATGATTATGATATCCCATTGTATTTAAGTCATACAATTACAGATATTGTGGGTAAGTCTAGAGTAGAAAAGGTTGTTGTTTCTAAGGTGGATGAAAATAGAAATCCAATCGAAGGAACAGAAATGGAATTTGATTGTGACTGCGTCTTATTGTCGGTTGGATTAATTCCGGAAAATGAATTATCAAATGGATTAGGTGTTGAAATGGATACTAGAACACATGGTCCTGTTGTATATGAAAATATGGAGACTTCTATGGATGGAGTATTCGCTTCAGGTAATGTTGTGCATGTGCATGATCTTGTGGATTTTGTAAGTTTGGAAAGTGAAAAGGCTGGAATGGGTGCTGGTCAATATATTTTAAATGGGGAAGTACCTAAAGATCATGTTGTTAGAACGGTAAATGGAAATAATATTTCGTATGTGGTTCCGCAATATATTCGTAAAAACAATGTAGAAAAAAGTGTTGAACTTTCTTTCCGTGTAAGAAGACCGACACAACAGGTAAATATTGTCGTGAAGGATGGGGATACTGTAATCGCAAGGTTTAAAAAAGAGCATGTGATTCCAAGTGAAATGGAGAAGGTATCAATTCCTAAGATGTTGCTTGAAAAAGCAGATAAAGAATTGGTTGTATCTATTGAGGAGGATGCGTAATGAGAGAGTTAATTTGTATAACATGTCCTAAGGGTTGTCATTTAAAAGTTGATGAAGAAAATGATTATAAAGTAACTGGAAATGGTTGTCCTAGAGGTGCAATCTATGGAAAGAAAGAGTGTACGCACCCAATTCGTGTTGTGACAAGTACTGTAAAAATTGTGGGTGCTGAGATTGAGAGATTGAGTGTGAAAACCAATGGGGATATTCCAAAGGAAAAGATTTTTGATGTGATGAAGGAATTGAACCGTGTGGTAGTTAAGGCACCTGTACATCGCAAAGATGTGATTGTTTCTGATATTTGTGGTACGGGTGTTGATTTAGTCGCAACGAAAGACTTATAATATTGCTGTTAAAAAAGGGGAGCTTTTAAGCTGAGAGTAGGTTAGTCCTAGACCCAATAACCTGATTTGGATAATGCCAACGTAGGGAATTATATCTTTTTGATAGTGAGCTGCAGATTGGTTTTCTGCAGCTTTTTTCTTAATGGTGAGAAAATGAATTATTCTATTTTTGATGTGGATGGAACAATACTTGATTCAATGGAAGTATGGAATACTTTGGCGAGTCGATATATACAAAGTTTAGATAGGATTCCAGAAGAAAATCTTGATGAAATTGTTTCCAAAATGAGTTTAGAGCAAAGTGCAGAGTATTTAAAGAAGCATTATAAAATCAATAAATCAGAGGAAGTAATCATTTCTTCGGTGTTGAATCTTATATCCGATTTCTACAAGTATGAAGTGAATCTTATGCCTGGGTTTAAAGATTTTATTTCACATTTTGATTCAATGAATGTGATTGGTACGAGTTGTGATGAAGAGCTTGTAAAAATTGCGTTAAAAAGACTTGGGGTTCTAGATTATTTTAAAGACATTATAACTTGTTCAAAGGTGAATAAGCCAAAGGATGATCCGAATTTTTATTTGGCTTGTGCTAGTACTTTAAAACAAAGTCCGAAAGATATAGTTGTGTTTGAGGATGCAGACTATTGTATAGATGTGGCAAGAAAAGCTGGGTTTAAAGTAGTTAAAATAAAAGATTGGAGAGATTTAGATGCAAAGTGCATTGATAATTGCGGGAAGTGATTCAAGTGGAGGAGCAGGAATTCAAGCAGACATTAAGACGATGTGTGCTAACCATGTATTTGCGACAAGTGCAATTACGGCATTAACAGCGCAAAATACTTTGGGAGTAACAGGTATTATGGATGTAACGCCTGAATTTTTAGGTGAACAGTTAGATGAGATATTTACGGATATTTATCCAGATGCCGTAAAGATTGGAATGGTGTCAAGTTCTGGTTTGATAGAAATGATTGCAGAGAAACTAAAGGAATATAAGGCAAATTAATGATGCGAATGATTTATTATATAGAAATGATTCGTTTACTTGGTTTAAAGGAAAACGTATTCATAATTCAAATACTCATGGTACGGGATGTACTTTATCGAGTGCGATTGCTTCAAATCTTGCGAAAGGATTTGATTTAGATGCTTCGGTAAAACGTGCAAAAGATTATATTTCTGGCGCATTAGAAGCAATGCTAGATTTGGGCAAAGGCTCAGGACCTATGGATCATTCGTTTGCGATAGACAATGAATATACAACAGAATATAAATAATAATAAAAAGAAACCATTCTAGTGTTGGCGTCTAGAATGGTCTCTTTTTGTTTATTATTTTTTTTAGGAGAGAGATATGAATATTGGTTTATTTCTATATTCATTGCCTTATCTTTAAGGCACTTATAGAATAACATTCCTTGTTGTCATAAATTTAGTATAACTTTGGTAAATGTTGTGAAATCAGATTGAATTATGTGAAATTATCAAAATATGCATCTTTTTTTGAAAAACCTCAATTTATTTCGTATATGAGATAGGAGGTGATGAAATCACATGAATAAATCAAAAGATAAAACAATGAAAGAATTTCTAGAAAACAATGCCTATTTTGTCGACTTCTTTAATGCGTACTTCTTTGATGGAGAAAGAGTTCTTAAACCTGAAAACTGTATGGAACTTGATTCAGAGATGAATGATTCAAATATGGATCTAGAAAAGCATGTGGATGTAATTCGTAAGTATAATGATGGAAATTTTTATAGTGCATTCATTATTGAGAATCAAAGTTATGTGGATGCTTCGATGGTTGTAAGAGCGGCTGCATATGAGTTTGTAGCTTATGATCGAATGTTAAAGAAGTCAAAGAAGAATAAAACGAAAGAAAAACTACCCATGGTGCACATTCTAGTATTTTATACAGGCGAAAAGCCTTGGAATGCAGCTAGTAAGCTTTCTGAGTTAGTAGAGGTGGGTGAAAGGTTTGAATCCTATTTTCATGACTACCAAATGAATCTGATTGAAATCGCAGGGAATACTTCATATAATTTTAATGAAGAAGATGTGTATAATCTATTCTACATATGTCGAAGTATTTATGATCAATCTATTTATGAAGGAACGATCAATGGCTTTGGGCTTGTGAAAAGCAGTGTGTTAAAAGTCGTCAAGACATTGACGGATGTAGAATGGTTGGATTTAGAAGAATTAGAGGAAAAGGAGAAGATTGAAATGTGTGAAGCTGAAAAGAGATGGCTTGAAGTAAAGTCAAAGGAATGGGAAGCTGAAGGGATAAAAAAAGGCATCGAACAAGGAATTGAACAGGGTAGTGAGAAAAAAGAACTTGAAATGTATCAAACAATGGTAGACAAAGGATTCAGTATATCAAGTATCGCATCGATCTTCTCAGTAAGTGAAGAGTCGATTGAAAGGCTGTTGATGAAAGCTTAGGCGTAGTTAAATGTGTGAAGAACATTTAGACACTAGAACAAATCTTTGAGATTTCTAGAATGACTTTAAAAATAGAGTTTAATAGATGGATGTGAATTTCGCATCCATCTTCTAGCTAAGTTGAAAAAAATATAGATATATGCAGGATTGATATCATTTAGATAATGATATTTAGTCTTGATATAGACGTTGTTTTAAGAAGTGTGAAGAAGTAGACATTATATGAATAACTAACTATAATAGAACTAGAAATGAGGTACATAAGATGGCAATTATTAAGTTAAATCCTGCATTTAAAGATTATCTTTGGGGTGGGACTAAACTAAAAGAAAATTATGGAAAAAAAACAGATATGAATCCAGTTGCGGAGAGCTGGGAATTGTCTGTGCATCCAGATGGCCCAAGTATTGTAGCTAGTGGAGAATATGAAGGCCTGTCTTTCCCTGAATATTTAGAGAAAAAGGGAAAGAGTGTTTTAGGAACAAAAGGAAATACTTTTGAATTTTTCCCTGTCTTAATTAAATTTATTGATGCCAAACAACCATTATCGATTCAAGTTCATCCGGATAATGAATATGCACTTCGTGTTGAACATGAATATGGTAAGACTGAAATGTGGTATATCTTAGATTGTGAACCAGATTCATTTTTATATTTTGGTGTAGACAAAGAAATTACTAAAGAAGAATTTGAGCGTCGAATTCAAGAAAATACTTTATTAGACGTGTTAAAAGCTGTTCCAGTACATAAGGGAGATGTTTTCTTTATTAAGTCTGGTACAATTCATGCGATTGGTGCAGGAATTCAGATTTGTGAGATCCAACAAAACTCAAATACAACATATCGTGTTTATGATTTTGGTCGTGTTGGAAAAGATGGTAAACCTCGTGAATTACATATTCAAAAGGCGATTGATGTTTCAAATCTAAGTCCGATTGAATCTGATTTTAAACCATGTGGTCCTGAAGAAAAGAATGGGGATTGTGATACTGTTCGTTTGGCAACTTGCGAATACTTTACTACATATGAGTCTACATTGAATGGTACAACAACGCTTCATGTTGATGATGAAAGTTTTGGTTCTATCTTGTTGATTGAGGGCAATGCGACAATTGAAAATAATGGTACAACTTTAGAAGTAAATAAAGGAGATTCTGTATTTATTGATGCGAATAGTGGTAATGTAAAAATCACAGGGAACTGCCAATGGATATATAGCAGGGTTTAATCCCCTGCCTCTTTTTAGTTATGAAAGAATTTCAAAAAGATTTAATCGATTGGTATATCAAAAATCATCGTCCATTAGAATTTCGTTTAAAGAAAGATCCTTATGAAATATGGATCAGTGAAATCATGGCCCAACAAACTCGTATTGAAGCTATGCTTCCATATTTTAAAAGGTGGATACAACAGTTGCCAGATATTGAGAGTGTCGCAAAGTGTGATGATGAAAAGTTAAATAAATTGTGGCAAGGACTAGGTTATTATTCGCGGTGTAAAAATATAAAGAAATGTGCCATAGAATGTGTTGAAAAACACAATGGAAAATTACCTTGTACAAAAGAAGAATTATTAAAATTACCAGGAATTGGCCCATACACGGCAGGTGCCATAGCTTCCATTGCGTATGGACAAAGAGTAAGTGCAGTCGATGGGAATGTGATTCGTGTATTTTCTAGGTTGTATGATATTTGTGAGGATGTTACCAAGACAAGTGTAAAGAAAAAAATAGAGGGACTAGTGGATGAAAGTCTTCCTTCAAAAGAAGAGATTTCTTACTATAATCAAGCGTTGATGGAACTTGGAGCACTTATTTGTATTCCCAAAAGTCCAAGGTGTGATATTTGTCCGATCAAAAAATATTGCGAAGCTTCAGATCCTGCTTCTTTGCCTTATAAGCCAAAGAAAAGTGCACGTAAAATCGAGTATAAACATGTGTATGTTTGGATACATCAAAATAAGATTCATGTTGTAAAAAGAGCGGATACAGGTTTGTTGGCAGGACTTTATGGCTTTGATGAAACGAAACCAGAACATATTATAGAAAGTATTGAATTAAAACCTTATATACATATTTTTTCACATGTAGAGTGGCACATGGATGCGACGTTGTGTATAGTAGATAGGGAAGATTCAAATTATAAAACAATTGAAGAAATAGAAGAGCATATCGCATTACCAAGTGCGTTTATGCCGTTTATGAAACAAGTAGAGGAGTATTTATGGAAAAAGTAGAAATTGAAAGTTTTACTTTAGATCATACTAAAGTAAAAGCGCCTTATGTGCGTTTGATAAGTGAAGAAAAAGGACCCAACGGAGATATTGTATCAAATTTCGATGTTCGCTTATGTCAACCGAATCGACAAGAGATACCAACCGGAGTTATGCATACTTTAGAACATTTGTTCGCATTATATCTTCGTCCTAGAATTACTGGGTATTTAGATTGTTCACCATTTGGATGTCGTACAGGATTTCACCTTTTAGCATGGGGAAAACATTCAAGTAAGGATGTTGCGATTGCCGTAAAAGAAGCTTTGGAACTAATCACAACTACAGAATGGGAAGATGTTCCGGGTACTGAAGAAAAAGAGTGTGGCAACTATAAAGCCCATTCTTTATTTGGTGCTAAAGAATGGGCTAAGGAAATTCTAGAAAAAGGAATGAGTTGTGATCCGTTCGAAAGAAAAATTGTGTAAGAGAATGTAAAACGTCAACTTTTCGTGATTTATAAACATCTATAATTTCAAATGATTTTAGAAAGTCCAAATGGCTTTAAATAAAGCTGAAATGGGCTTTTTTTAGGTAATCCGCAATTAGATAGGGTCGACTAAAAGTTGGCTTCAAAAATTGTAGGG
>NZ_CATVYQ010000022.1:0-32588 GCF_958348295.1 uncultured Holdemanella sp. | reverse complement strand
TGATGTTAGCATATAAATAGGACTAGTCAAAAAGAGAAAATTTACACCAGTGGTACAATAGAAAGAGGATGATTTACAGACGAAGGAAGGCAAAAGAAAATGGCAAATAAAAAGAAACAGTTTGATCAAGAATTTAAACAAAATGCAGTCAATTATTGTTTAACACATCCAGAACTAAGTCGTAAAGAATGTGCGAAAAATTTAGGCATTGGAGATAGTACTTTATATAGATGGAAGCAAGAAGCTAAAGCCAATAACAACCAGGCAACATTTAAAGGTTCAGGGAATCTAACAGAGGCCGAGCTTGAAAACAGGCGTTTAAAACGTGAATTAAAGGATACGCAAGATGCTCTTGAAATCCTAAAAAAAGCCATCAGCATTCTGGGAGAATAACACAAGTTCTGTACTGTCTTGTCTCTGAAGAGTCTAAAGTCGACAAAGATTTTTCAGTGACTGGAGTGCTAAGTAAGCTACATTTGTCAAAATCAGGATATTACAATTATCTGCATCGAAAACCTAGCAAGCAATCTATATCAAAGAAAAATAGAATTCAAACAATTCAAGCTATATATGACGATAATCATCAAATTTATGGTGCCCCAAAGATAGCAAAAGAGATGCAAAAACAAGGTGAAAAAATATCGGAAAGAACAGTAGGCGTATATATGCGAGAAATGGGTATCAAAGCCTGTTACATTAAGCCATATGTAAAAACAACCTTTGATAGTGATTTTTCAACAAAGCTGCATAACATATTAAAAAGAGACTTTTCACCAAGCAAGCCAAATGAGGCATGGTGTACAGATATAACGTATATATTTACCTTGGAAGGATTTGTATACCTTACAAGTGTAATGGATTTATATTCAAGAAAAATAATTGCATGGACGCTATCAAAGACACTGGAAGTAGAAGAAGTGTTGAAATGTATAGAAATGGCTAGAAAGCGCAGAAAAACAGCAGATCCTGTAATTATTCATTCAGATAGAGGAGTACATTATACAAGCAAACTTTATAAAAAATTAACCGAAGGATTGATACTAAGTTATTCAAAGAAAGGCACACCTTGGGACAATGCATGCATAGAATCTTTTCATTCAGTAATAAAAAGAGAATGGTTAAATCGTACTTTAATTTATGATTATGATCATGCATATGATTTGTGTTTCGAATATATTGAAACATTCTACAACACAATACGAATTCATAGTCATTGCGGTTATGAATCGCCAAATCAATATGAGAATAATTTTTATTCAAAGCATTAGAATTTAAAATTTATCTATTTTATGAGTCCTTTTTCTTGACATAGTACCAGTTAATGGATAAGCGAGAAAAAGAAATGCGTACAGTGTACGAAATGATACACTTGTATTGTAGAAAAATTCATAGAGAAAAAGAATTGTGTCCTGAGTGCTTAGGATTATATGAATATGCAAAGATGCGTATAAAAAAATGTCCGTTTATGGAAACGAAAACATTTTGTTCGCAATGCAAGGTACATTGTTACAAGAAGGATAAAAGGGAACAGATTCGTAAAGTAATGCGATTTTCAGGTCCTAGAATGTTAGTATATCATCCTGTCATGGCAATTTGTCATTTGTATTATCAAATTAAAGATAAATAGTGTTGGGTCATAGTGGATATGGCCCTTTTCTTATGAAAAAAAGGGATGAATCGAATCATCCCTAAACAAAGTAAATCTGATTATTTTTCGACTACAACAGCACCGTCTTTGATGACTTTATCAATCTTTCGAACGTTTGAAATTGCATCCAAAGGATTTTCTTTTAAACAAACTAAATCGGCATTTTTACCAACTTCAAGAGTTCCATAATCATCTAAAACACCTAAGCAGTCTGCTGAATTGTGTGTCGCAATTTTTAAAATGTCCATACGATCTACGCCATATTTTTCCATTAATTCGAATTCATAAGCTGTGTTGTTGTGGTAGTTAAATGGTGTACCACCATCTGTACCTAAGGCAATTTTAACGCCTTGCGCATAAGCTTTTTTGAAGCTTTCAACGTGTGCGTCTTTGACATAAATAGCTTTTTTGACCATGTAATCGGCAATACCAGCTTCTACACCTTTTTCAACGATGCATTGAGGAGCAACTA
Source organism: uncultured Holdemanella sp. (assembly GCF_958348295.1). Classification (NCBI taxonomy): domain Bacteria; kingdom Bacillati; phylum Bacillota; class Erysipelotrichia; order Erysipelotrichales; family Erysipelotrichaceae; genus Holdemanella; species uncultured Holdemanella sp. The sequence continues at coordinate 30,468 of NZ_CATVYQ010000022.1, read as the reverse complement.
GTGTTGGAACTAAGTATGTACCGTGTTCTTTCATGTAATCAATGCATTCTTGATCTAAGAAAATTCCATGTTCAATGGAATCGATACCTGCGTATAATGCATTTTTAATTCCTTGTGTTCCTTGTGCGTGGGTAGCTGTTTTTCTTCCTGCTTTATGAGCCTCTTCAATAATGGCTGCCATTTCTTCTTGTGTTAATTGAGCACTTCCAGGTTCTACACCTTTTGTCATAACACCACCTGTTGCCATAACTTTAATTAAATCAACACCTTTTTTAAGTAATGTTCTAGCAGCTTTTCTACATTCATCGACACCATCGGCTTCAATACCTCCTTGCCAACCGTGTCCTCCTGTCATACAAATGCATCGTCCAGCACATAACATGTGTGGCCCTTTGACAAGTCCTGCGTCTACGCAATCGCGAATGTCCATATCATAATCATTTTCTGTTCCTACAACACGAATAAAAGTAACACCACTGTTGATATAATCTTCTAAGTGTTTTTGTGTGTAGAATGTTTTTTCAACAAAAGTGAATTCTTTATCGGTTCCAAAGCCAACAGGTTCCATAATATGAACGTGACAGTTAAAGAAGCCTGGCGTTACAACATTTGCCTCGACTACATCTTCATCGATTGCATGATATGGTTCAATAGCTGTGATTTTTCCATCTTCACAAGTGATCAATTGATCAAATTTAGGTGTATCACTCACACCATCTATCATTGTTTTAGCATGTACAAAAATTTTACTCATAAATATACTCCTTTTCTCAATTTACATAGTATTATGCTCTAAACAAACAATAAATGCAAGTGCTTTCTGAAAGAATAATAATTACTTACATATTAAAAAACACTTTATATAAAGTATGATATTAACTAATGTTAATAGCAAATGAAAATACTTACAAAATGCTTGAAACAATATGAAAATAATGTATAATAGGTCGTACACACAGATTTGGAGGTAAGATATTATGAGAAAACGAAGTGTAGTAGCCATGTGTATGGCATTTGTACTTGCAGGCTGTTCCGCAGGTAATAGTTCGAATCAAGGACAAACGTTGACAGTCGGATTGTCTTCAGAAATGAATGGTGATTTTTCACCTTTATATTATCGTACACTAAATGATAATAGTGTAGTATCGTTGGTCTACCAAGGTTTGTTGAAGTATGATAAAGATCAGAATCTTGTATGTGATTTGGCTAGTGAATTACCACTGATTTCTGAAGATGGTGCAACTTTGACATTTAAGTTAAAGAAGGGTATTAAATTTAGTGATGGATCTAAATTAACATCAAAAGATGTTAAAGATACATTTAGCGTTATGGCTGATCCTAGTTATACTGGATTGTATTCAAGCAATGTGGATTTTGTGAAGGGATATACCGAATATCATGATGGGGATGCTAAAGATTTAGAGGGTATTGAAACACCAGACGATTATACGGTTGTATTTCATTTAGAAAAGCCAAGAATCGATGCTGAAAGTATTTTGGGTACACAAAGAATATGCTCAGATCAAACATTAAACTATAAAAAGGGAAAAACGGCTAAGATTGAAAAGAATAATACGAAGCCTATGGGAACTGGTCCTTATGTATTGAAATCGTATGATAAATCGGTAGGTGCTTCATTAGAAAAGAATCCTTATTTCAAAACAAAAAAAGGACAGTATAGTGTTTCAAAAATCATGATTAAGAAAACGGATTCTTCAACGGAAGTAAAAGAGTTAGAAAAAGGAACAGTAGATTACATTCCTGATGTAACAGATGCGGATAAAATTAGTTCGGTTATTCAGAGTAAAAACAAAGATTTAACGTTGGATAGCTATAATGGGGATCGAACAAATTGGCTTTATTTGAATACTGCTCAAGGACCATGTAAAGAGCAAGCTGTACGACAAGCTTTAGCCTATGGATTTGACCGTCAAGCATACATAGATAGTTACTATAGTTTGGAAGGGTCTGATGAAGCCATGGCCTATGTACCAAGTAGTTTGGGTAATCCGGTAAGTAAAACTTGTGGTGATGTTGTGACGGGTAAAGAAAAGCTAGATGGATTAAATACATATGAATATAGTCCAGAAAAGGCAAAACAATTATTGGATGATGCTGGTTGGAAAGTTGGTGCAGATGGAATTCGAGAAAAAGATGGAGTGCGTCTTTCTATTCGCTTTTTATCAATCAAAGAAAAAGATAATATGGATTCAATGATTCCTATTCTTCAAAAGGACTGGCAAGAAATTGGTGTTGAATTAAAGGCGAGTACAATGGAATTTAATACAGTTGTTTCTACAATCAGTGATGATAGTGCATTAGGTGATTGGGATGCAGGATGGGTAGGACTCTCTTATGGTAGTCCTGAAGATACGGGTATGAATTATTTACTAAAATCAAAAGCTATTGACAACTTCCCACGTTTAAATGATTCTCAATTGGATGCATATCTAGATGCAGGAACTTATACTTCTGATTCAGAAACAAGTGCACAAGCATTTAAACAGGCAATGATCGTTCAAGCTGATCTTTGTGGATTTATTCCAACGGATGGTGTAAAAGTATATGGATTACGAAATAAAAAAGTAAAAGGAATGCATACAACATCCACATATAGATGGTTTAATTCAATGGATACAGTGAAAATTAAATAAGTATATAGGTCAGAATTAAATTTTCTGGCCTTTTTTAAGTAAGTTTAAAAAAAACATGTATTTGAATTAAAAATAACGTTGAAAAATATGCAAAAATATAAAAAATATCCTATAAAAATATGCACAAAGGTAAAAAATATCCTCTAAAAATATGCAAAAATGATATAATGGGGCTAGGAGGTATCTATGTTAAGAAGAAAGTTTTATAATACATTGCTGAAGTGGTCAAAAGAAAAAAATCAAGAGTGTTTATTGGTTCGTGGTGCAAGGCAAATTGGTAAAACGTATATTATTGATTATTTTGGAAGGAAAAATTATAAGAGTTATATTTATTTAAATTTTATTGAGAATCCACAGTTAAAGACCATATTTGAAAATTCATTATCGGCTGAGGAAATATTTTCACGAATGACATTGGTGATGCCTCATATACGATTTATCGAAGGTAAAACATTAATTTTTTTAGATGAGATTCAAGAATGTCCGAATGCGCGTACGGCATTGAAATTTTTGGCGTTAGATAATAGATATGATGTAGTCGCAAGTGGATCCTTATTAGGTATCAGCTATAAAGAAGTAACGAGCATACCGGTAGGCTATGAGTTGTCAGTTACAATGTATGGTTTAGATTTTGAAGAATTCTTGTGGGCAAAAGGATATAATGAAAATTCATTAGCGATATTAAAAAAATATTATGATTCAAAAGAAAGAATTCCTGATGAAATACATAATCAATTCATGCGATTGATTCGAGAATATATCGTCGTAGGAGGAATGCCTGCTGTTGTGCAAACATATTTAGATTCAAACCATTTTGGACAAGTACAAAAAGTCCAGGAACAAATTATTTTAAGTTATATGGATGATATTTCGAAGTATGCTTCATCATCTGAAAAACCAAAGGTAAAGAATTGTTACATGTCTATTACGAAGCAACTCGCAAAGGAAAATAAAAAATTTCAGTTTTCTGTTGTGGAATCTAAGGCTACCGCAAGAAAATTTGAAAATAGTATTGAGTGGTTAAGAGATGCTGGGCTTGTATGGCTTTGCAAAAATGTATCTGCCTGTCGATTTCCTTTAGTTGGATATGAAAAAGATAAATTCTTTAAGATGTATTTAACGGATTTAGGGTTGCTAGTCGCAATGTATGGTTTTGAAATGAAACAAGCCATATTAAATGATACTTTGACGGGTCCGGTAAAGGGTGGTATATATGAAAATTTAATAGCGGATATTTTAATGAAAAGCCATCATTCGCTTCATTATTACCAAAATAAGAATCTTGAAATAGAATTTTTGATTGAACAAAACGCAAAAGTAATTCCAGTCGAAGTAAAGGCAGGAAATAATCGTTCGCAATCAATGAATCAATTGTTGAAGAATGAAGATATTCCTTATGGATATAAATTTGTGAACGGAAATTGTGGAATTAATGGCAAAAAAATAACTCTTCCATTATACTTAGCTATGTATGTAGATTAGGCTGAGGTAAAAAATGAGAGAAAATATTGAAAAGTATATTGAGTTAATTATAGGAAGTATCTTACTTTCACTAGGGATTTATTTGTTTGTGACACCTAATGGAATCAACTTTGGAGGTGCCATTGGTATTGCACAGATCATTGAGTATTTTATTGTGAAGATGGCGCCAAGTCTTGGGCATATGAATTTGGTGGGTATCATTAACTTTATGATCAATATTCCTTTGTTCATTATGGGCTTTAAAATTATGAATAAAGAGTTTTGTATCAAGACTGTCATTAGTTTAGTGGTGCAAACCATTACTCTATCTATTTTGCCAAAACAATCTATTGTGATTATGCCAGACATGCTTTCAAATTGTATTTTTGGAGCTTTGATGTGTGGCATTGGAGTAGGACTTGCCTTACAGAGCAGCGGATGTTGTGGAGGTATGGATATTGCAGGTGTTTGTTTATCGAAGATAAAACCTGGCTTTTCTGTAGGTAAGCTATCGATTATTATTAATTCAATCTTATTTACAATTTGTGCCTTTATTTTTGATTTACAAACATCACTATATTCCATTATTTTTGTGGCTATACTTTATTTTATTAGTGATCGTATCCATTATCAGAATATCAACATGACCGTATTGATTTTCACAAAGAAAGAAAATATGAAGAATGTGATTATGGAAAGAACTGGTCGTGGTGTAACGTATTGGATGGGTAAAGGTGCATATACAGATACGGAACAGTATATTTTATTTTGTGCTGTAAATAAGTATGAGATTCGTAACTTCAAAAAAATAGTCAATGAAATTGATCCAAAGGCATTCGTAACAATTAGCGAGGATCAAGAAATTGATGGTGGATTTGAAAAGCGTTTGTGATATAATAGACATGCAAAAAGGAACATACAAATATGTTTCTGGGAATAGTTGTAGTAAAAACTACCTACAAACTTTGCTAGAGTTGGCGTAGGTAGTTTTTATTTTGTTTATTCATTTTCGTTTGATTAATTCAACCAAAAGCTGAATCACAAAGCCAATTAGAGTTGTGTAAATGCCTAATACAGATACAATTAGGACTAACAATTCGTAATTGTTCATGACTACCACCTCCTAATGATGCCAGAGGTTCTTATACGCACTCTGGGATTGTCATTAAAATGCAATGATAAATCCATTCCCAGAAGTATACATATGCTTGCTGCTTGTATGTTCCAATTACTATTTTAAGTGGTCAATGTGAAAAAAACATTAAAACACAAAAAAAGGAACGATTTTTATTATTTCGTTCCTTCGTTGTATTTTGCCTCGATTTCTTTGGCAATCTTTTTACCTTCCATTACAGCACTACCAATTGTTTTTGGTCCTGTAAAGGCATCTCCAATAATATATACATTCTCTAATGAAGATGCGTGTGTATCGGTTACTTTTAAATCGTTATTTAATGGTGTGAAATCTACTTTTTGACCAATAGCCATCGCAACTAAATCACAATCCATTGTGAATAATGAATCTTTTACTTCATGACAGCTTGCTCTTCCTGATTCATCCATCTCCCCAAGTTCCATTTTCGCAACTTGAACACCACAAACATTTCCATTTTCATCTTTTAAAATGTCTTTGATGTTGTTTAAGAAAGCAATCTTAACCCCTTCTTTTTCACATGCTTTGATTTCTGCCGGGCTTGCAGGCATTTCCTGTAAAGATCTACGATACACGATTGTTACATCATCAATAATACGAACTAAAGATCTTGCACAATCCATTGCGACATTTCCTCCACCCCAAACAATAGCCTTTTTATATTTTTTAAAGTCTGCTTGTTTGTGGTTGATGTTTAAATCATAAAGTAGCGTTAATCCAGCAACGACACCATTGCCTGTTTCAAAACCAAAAGTATTTTCAATTTGAGCACCAATGGCTACAACCACATAATCATAGTCTGCTTGTAGTTCTTTAAACATAGCTTGATCTACAAAAGTATTAAAATGGAATTTAACACCAGCTTCAACGAGTCCATTGTAGGCTTTTTCTAAGAATGTTTTTGGCATACGATATTCAGGAATACCAGTATAAATGGCTCCACCTATTTCAGCTTCCTTATCGAAAATGTCGATTTGATACTCATTTTCTGCTTTAACAAGCTCTTGAGCTAATGTATAGCCAGCAGGACCGGCTCCAATAATGGCAATCTTTCTTGTCATAATTAAATTCCTCCATCTTTTTCGCTATTCTGACTACTCCTCACCGCAAGCAGTGAGGGTTCTGAACTGACAACATTATGCAGCAATCGTACATTATTTTCAAACTTTGGATTCCTGTCTTTCTGTTGGAGCAGTGAACTCTACAATCAAGCACTACATTTAGCACATTATCGATTGTTTTCTGTATCTCTACATGGAAGCATAGTCAATCTCCCTATTTAACATTTATTTAATTTACTCTTATTCCACTGTTCATGACTTTGATCTGATTCATTTGGATATATTCAATCGTTTCATTTTGATTTTTATACTGTTTCTCAAATTCATGAATACACTTGTTCTTATCGATTTTGTTTGTATTTAGATCAATGCAGTACAAAAGAAAGGACGAATATAGATCTCTTTGTACCATTGTTCCATCTTGCAGTTTATACATTCTTTGTGACAACGATTTCTTAATGTATTCATCACTCGTATGATCATATTGACTTGCTTTATAATCATTTGGCACTTCAACATAGATTCTAAACTTTCTTTTAGCCTGACTCTGAAAATAGCCTGGACATCTATTTTTTATAGATCTTCCAAATCTTTTCTTACGCTTTCCAGTTTTAGCTTTCTTCTGCAGTTTCTTGGCATTCTTTGGCCCTGTCACAAAGATAGTCCCTAAGTTTCTTAATTCATTTACATCTTCATGGATGGCTAAATGTCGATTGATCGCATTGATTCTGCATAGTTCTGTATGTTTCGTTCTCAACTTCTTATAGCGATTTGAGTATGTCCACTTCACAAAAAGTGGCTTTCATCTCCACAGCAAGCTATGGAGTTTTCGCCACTTAATTATAACATAAACTACTTCTTTAGGTATGAAAGTGCACGTTTATTTATGTTTTTTACGGAAATCTCAAGTTCGCGAGCCGAGATTCTTTTGGCGCCATTCGCAAGAATCGCATTTTGAATCAAACCATCACTTGTCGCAACGGATAACTCATATTTTTTCTTTAAATCATGTACAGCTTTTTCAATATAACTATCGGCTGTTTGATTGTATTTTGTATAAATAATATCTAGATTTCCTTGATTGAAATGGGAACCTGTATTATTTTTAACGCGATAACCATCAAATACTAAAATCACTTTGATTCGTTTATAGCCTTGGTAATTTGAGATTCGATTGATCAATTCGTCACGAGCGGATTCAATATTGACTTTGGCAATATCTTTTAGATCTTGCCAGTCATAAATCATATTGTATCCATCAATCATTAAGCATTCTGGCTTTTTATCTTCAATATGAATCTGATTTAAATTTAAATCTACTTTTGCCTTTTTCTTGATTGGCTTTTCAGCTTTCTTGTTGTTTCCACCAAGCGAATTAAATACTTTCTTTAACTCCTCTTCATGAACCGTATGCTTCACATAAGAAGTATAAGAAGAACTATTGGCTTCTTTGATTTGGATATGCATATGCTCTTTAACTTCATCCCAAGGAACAAAATATCCAGCTCCATGTTCACAGAAAATAGATCCAGTTGGATTGTTTAAATCGGCTTCACTGTCATAATTTGATTCTTCAACGATTTTTTCTTGATCAAAACACTCGTGATAGTCTTCTAATTCACAAATAAATTGCCCTTTACCTTTTGTGTATGCTATGACGTCTTTTTGATAATCCATTAATTCTCGTACGGGCCCTTTTCCTTTGATATGAACAAGATTGTTCATGTCCTCTTCGATTTTAAAAGTACAATGCTTGTTTTCTAAATCAAATAAGGCTTTTGAAACATATTGATTTTCAACCATCAATTCAAAACTATAATACGGTTCTAATAATATGGACTCTGCTTCTTTTAGACCTTGTCTTATAGCACGATACGTAGCTTGCCTAAAGTCTCCACCTTCTGTATGTTTTAAATGGGCTTTACCTGCCACTAAAGTGATTTTTATATCCGTAATAGGTGATCCGGTTAAAACACCTTTGTGTTGTTTTTCTTTTAAATGTGTCAAAATTAGGTTTTGCCAGTTTAAAGCCAAATCATCATTGGAACAATTGGATTCAAATACAAGACCTTTCCCTCTAGGTAATGGTTCAAGTTTTAAATGGACTTCGGCATAGTGTCTTAAAGGCTCAAAGTGACCTACGCCAATGACAGTATCTTGGATAGTTTCTTTAAATAAAACTTTACCTGTTGTGAATCCAACTTTGACTTTGGATCTTCTTTCAATTTCTTTTTGGAGAATTTCCATTTGAATCGATCCCATCAAACGCAAAAAAATTTGTTTTGTCTGCTCATCATATTCAATTTGTAGTTGTGGATCTTCTTGAGCTAGTACGCTACAATAGCGCATCATAGTAAGCGCATCTACACCTTCTGGAAGTAATAATTGATAATTCATATAGGCATTTAAAAGTGGTTTTGTCGTATCGGATTCAAAGCCTAAACCTTGACCAACTTCATAGTTATTTAATCCTTTTAAAGCACAAATCATGCCTGGATAGGCCGTTTGAATCATATCAAACTGTTTTCCATTGTATAAACGAATCTGGTCTACTTTTTCATCTGCACCCACTTTATCTTTAGCATTTAATATACCACCTGTAATCTTTACATGGGTTAAGCGATTGCCTTGTTCGTCACTTGAAATCTTATATACGCGTGCACCAAATTCTTCTGGATATTCTTTAATAAAAGATAAATCGATGATCGCATCCATTAATTCTTCAATGCCTTGAATTTTTAAGGCAGAACCAAAAAATACGGGGAAGCATTCTCTTTTAAATATGGCTTGTTGAAGAAGTGAAGAATCAATTTTTTCTGTTTCAAGATAATGGTTCATGATATCTTCATTCAACATAGATAGTTCATCTTCAGTATCTTCAGATTTAAAATCAATGCAGTTAGAAGAGAAATGTATTTTTAAATCTTTCATTAATTCATCTTTTGTCTTATAGCTAATATCCATTTTATTGATGAAAATCAATGTAGGAATGTTGTAGTGTTTTAAACATTTCCAAATCGTTGAAGTATGAGATTGAATGCCATCTTGACCATTGATCAATAGAATGGCTAAATCCAATACTTGAAGACTTCTTTCCATTTCACTTGAGAAATCAACATGGCCTGGTGTATCAATTAAATAGATTTCACTATCTTTCCAATGAAAATGTGCTTCTTTTGAATAAATTGTGATGCCTCTTTCTCGTTCTTGATTATCATAATCCAGATAAGCATCCTGATGGTCGACACGACCTAATTTTCGAATTGTCTTTGATGTATAAAGCATACTTTCGATGCACGTAGTTTTTCCGGCATCAACATGCGCTAATATTCCAGTTACTATATGTTTCATAAATAATATTCTATCATGTTGACGCAAATGATAAAATAGAGATAGGTTTTTTCGGAGGAAAATATGAAAGTCTTAATGTTGAATGGAAGTCCACATGAAAGTGGAGTAAATGATTTGGCTTTACGTGAAATGGAAGCTATATTTCAAGAAAATGGAATTGAAACTGAGATTGTACAAGTAGGAAACTTGGCAATTCGTGGGTGTACGGCATGTGGAGCATGTACGAAATTAGGTAAATGTGTATATGATGATATTGTCAATGAATTAGCACCTAAATTCAAAGAGGCTGATGGATTAGTGGTTTCGAGTCCTGTATATTATGCAAGTGCTAATGCAACTTTGATTGCGGTGCTTGATCGTTTGTTCTATAGTGCAAGATTTGATAAGACAATGAAGGTAGGAGCAAGTGTAGTGTCTTGTCGAAGAGGTGGAGCGAGTGCTACTTTTGATGAATTGAATAAATATTTTACAATTAGTGGTATGCCAGTTGTTTCGAGTCAATATTGGAATTCGATTCATGGAAATAATGCGCTTGAGGCCAATCAAGATGAAGAGGGTAAACAAACAATGCGTGCTTTAGCTCGTAATATGATTTTCTTAATGAGAAGTATTGCCTTAGGTAAAGAGACGTATGGTTTACCTGAAAAAGAAGTAAGAAAGGGTACGAATTTCATTCGTTAGAAAAGAGGGTTTTATATGGTGAATTTAAGACATCCAGATAATATATTTTATGATCGTGAAGGAGATTTATTCGTAATTACAACGGATTTAGATGGTCGTCAGGAAGTTGTTTGTAAGACAAATTTAGAATGTATAAGTGATGTTTTGGCAAGATTATTGGATATTAATTTTAAAAAGGTCCTTGATAGTGATAATCGTTTGTATATGTTAGGCGATTTAGAACAATTTGCGTGTGTATATGCATTGAAATTAATGACATACAAAATGGTAAAAGGACTTTATTTAGAGTTTCCAACTTTAGCTCAATATCAAGGTACAGCTTTAATTAGTGCAAATACAGTGATTGATAATCGTAATGAAGGTTATAACAATAAATATCATTTAATGTTAGTCAATGTCATCTATACTTCTTTGATTCATGCGACTGTTAAGTATGCAGGTTCAAGTATGGAAGCTGAGCATATGAAAGATGTATTTGAAACGGTTTTACCGGATGATAAAGGCTTGATTGAAACGTTGAACGATTTCTATGATGGAGCAATCAACGAGGCAGATTTAACGGATATTATTAAGAATATTCAAAGTGACGATACGACGAAAGCTTAAAAAATATTTTCATCGACTGATTTTGAAATTTTGGTCGAGTACAAATAACTCAAACATCTCTATGTTTAACGTGGAGGTGTTTTTTTATGAAACAAATTGTGAAATATATTGAAGATAATCATATTTCAGAAGAAGAAGTTGCTCAAGCAGCACATATGTCCTTGCGTAATTTTAGAAGACAAATCCATTCAAAAGATCGTATGCAGGCGCGTATTGTCTTGCTTCTAGCGGATAAAAAAAACCAGTCGATTGATTCTATTTTCTTTGACAAAATGTATAATCAACCAATCAATTTAGAGGGTTTAACAATCAATCAAATTCAAGATATTATAAAATTGGTTCATCCTGAACTGTTTACGGATATAAAGAGAAGTAAAAAAATTAAAGATTTTGATTATAATTTACAAACGGATATGGGAGATCGTATGCGATTTGTACGAGAAGTGATTTTTTCTTTATCACAAACCAAATTTGGTGAGTATATGGATGTGACAAGAAATACATCGAAATATTGGGATGAGGGACAGATCAATGTGGACAAAATATTAAAAATATCCATTCAAACAAATGTGAGCATGGATTTTATAATACGTGATAATTATCCTCTTACACTACAGACGCAAGGCATGAGTGAAGCTTTATATTTAGCAGTTATGACTAGTTGTGTGTTGTATCGTTTGCGTAATGCAGAAAGTGTTAAATAATATTAACTTAGGAGCAAGAAAATTGCTCTTTTTTTCTTGCATAATTGATGGATTCCTATATAATAGATTTGTTCTTTTAATGAAACAAAAAGTTTAGTATAAAAAACAAATAGGGGTGATTGAATGAAAATAGGAAAAAAACTAAAAGAGCTTCGAACCCAGAATGGGTTGACTTTGGAAGAACTTGCGAATCGTAGTGAATTAACGAAAGGCTTTTTATCTCAATTAGAGCGTGATTTAACAAGTCCAAATATTTCTGCATTAGAAAATATATTGGAAGCTCTAGGAACGAATTTAGCGGATTTCTTTCAATCGAGTAAAGAAGAACAGATTGTTTTTCATACCCAGGATTTTTTTGTGAATGAGCAAGATGATTATATTACAGAATATATTATTCCTAATGCACAAAAGAATCAGATGGAACCTATTTTATTGACTTTAAAGCCTGGTGCAAAATCTCAGGAAGTAAAGGCACATGAGGGTGAAGAATTTGGCTATATTTTAAAGGGCAGTATTGTTTTAGTTGTTGGTAATAAAAGACTAAAAGTTAAGTCAAAAGAAACCTTCTATATTACAGGTAAGGAAGGACATTATTTAGAAAACGTATCGAGTGTAGATGCCAAAGTATTATGGGTATCTACACCGCCTGTATTTTAATTGACAAGGAGAGAACATAGATGGAACAAGAAAAGAATAAATTAATTCAATTTCGTCATATTGTAAAAGAATTTGATGGACAAGTTGTATTAAAGGGTATTGATTTAGATATATATGAAAATGAGTTTGTCACATTATTAGGGCCTAGTGGATGTGGAAAAACAACGTTGTTACGTATTTTAGGTGGTTTTTTAGAACCAAGTGAAGGACAGGTTATTTTAAATGGGGAAGATATCTGTGAAGTGCCTGCTTATAAGCGCGAGTTGAATACAGTTTTCCAAAAATATGCATTATTCCCTCATATGAATGTGTATGACAATATTGCGTTTGGATTGAAAATCAAGAAGATGAGTAAGGACGTAATTGATCAAAAGGTCATGAAAATGTTGAAGTTGATTGGTCTTGAAGGTTTCGAAAATAAAGATGTTACTTTATTATCTGGTGGTCAGCAGCAACGTGTTGCGATTGCACGTGCCTTAGTTAATGAGCCAAGTGTATTACTGTTGGATGAGCCTTTAAGTGCATTAGACTTAAAGCTTCGTAAAGAAATGCAGTATGAACTAAAAAAGATTCAACAAGAAGTAGGAATCACATTTATTTTTGTTACGCATGATCAAGAAGAAGCACTAACAATGTCGGATAAGATTGTTATTATGAAAGATGGCGAGATTCAACAGGTTGGTAGTCCAGAAGATATTTATAATGAGCCTGTCAATCAATATGTTGCCAAGTTTATTGGTGAAAGTAATATTATTCCGGCTCGTATGATTTGCGATAAAAAAGTACGTTTTGATGATATTACATTTGACTGTGTGGATGTAGGATATAAAGAAAATGAACCAGTGGATGTTGTGATTCGTCCAGAAGATATTGATATTGTGGATGTAAAAGATGGCAAGATGACTGGTGAAGTTGAAAGTGTACTATTTAAGGGTGTTCACTATGAAATTATGGTGGAAACAGTTCCTGGTACACACGTTACTGTAAATATGCATGTTAATAAGAACTATGCGATCACTAGTGAGGATGGAAAAGAAAAGATTTCTGCCAATGACTTCTATTTAGACTTAGAAGATATGAAGGATATTGATGATAAGGAAATCATTGCGCGTGCTGATGCACAGGCTTGGAATCCTGAAACCGATGAATTTATTTCGATTCATGATATTGATACAGATTTAAAACAGGAAGTAGGAGAATATACTGTTACTTTCTCAACAAATAATAAAACTTCGATTACCCGTAAGATTTGGGTTGTAGATCAAAGAGTTGTTGAAAATAAGAAGGCTAATGAAGCTGTATCTGCATTTAACTTCTTTAAAACAGTCGATGAAATCAAGGAATCTATGGCTATTGATACAGATTTGAAGACTTGGGCGAATGCACAAGGTTGGAAGTTGGATGATGAAAATGAGACAGTGGATCTAGATGTTGATTATGATTTTGATCCTGAAACAATTACGGAAGGTGTTTATAAGGTTACTTTCTGGACAACGGGACGTGAATTTAAGATTCATACAACAGATTATGTAGAGGAAGGAAAAGAAGTCGGACTTACTTTCTTTGCAGAAGATATTCATGTTATGGAGAAAATGGGATTCTAGGCAATGAAAAAATTTCAACAATTAGCAATTCCTTATATTGTTTGGGCTTGTATTATGTTGTTGCTTCCGATGTTGCTGATTGCGTTTTATTCAGTCATTCAGCAAGGCAACAGTATTGTACATTTTAAACTTACATTTGATAACTATATTCGTTTCTTTACAGACAAAGATTTCTTATTGATTTTATGGAGATCATTATGGATTGCGGTTAAGACAACGATTATTTGTTTGTTGATTGGCTATCCAATTGCGTATTTTATTTCAAAGAATAGTCCTAAAGTTCAACAAATCTTAGTTCTTGCGATTACACTTCCTACATGGATCAATATGCTTGTAAGAACATACGCATGGATTGGAATTTTATCAAGTGATGGTATTATTAGCAGTTTTTTGAGTTTGTTTGGGATTCACACTGAACTTTTATATACAGAAGCTGCCGTGTTGATTGGTATGGTATATAACTTCTTGCCATTTATGATTCTACAGATCAATACAGCTTTAACGAAGATGGATAAATCTTTATTAGAAGCTGCACAAGATTTGGGCGCCAACAAATTCCAAACATTCTGGAAAGTTATTTTCCCACTTTCTTTACCTGGTGTTGTTTCAGGTATTACACTAGTATTCTTACCTGCTGTAAGTTCATTCTTCATTCCTAAATTATTGGGTGGAGGACAATTCTTCTTAATTGGTAACGTGATTGAAAATCAATTCATTACAGTTGGAGAATGGAATTTTGGTTCAGCAATTTCAATGATTATGGCTGTAATTATGATGCTTTTAATGATGCTTGTAAGAAAATTGGAAGAGCGTAATAAGGAGGAAAAATAGACATGTCGAAAGATAAGAGAGTATTAGGTAAAGTAGGCATGGCTTTATTATTGGTGTTCTTTTATGCACCAATATTATTCATGGTTATTTTTTCCTTCAATAGTTCAAAATCATTAACACATTTTACAGGATTTTCATTGCGTTGGTATGAGGCTATGCTTAAAAACCACGGTATGATGGAATCTTTGTATGTCACAATTGTGATTGCCTTATTGGCAACCGTTATTTCTACAATTATTGGTACGATTACTGCGATTGGTTTATCAAAATCAAAAAAAGTATTGCGTGCTTTTGTGAGTCAAGTTAATGACTTTCCAATCATGAACCCTGAAATTGTTACAGCCATTGGATTGATGCTTTTATTTATCACATTCCAGATTGAAAAGGGATTTGTGACATTGTTACTTGCGCATATTGCTTTCTGTATTCCATATGTGATTTTGAGTATTATGCCAAAGATCAAATCACTAGATCCAAACTTGGCAGATGCTGCAATGGATCTTGGGGCTACACCTTGGCAGGCTTTAGTAAAAGTTATTGTACCTCAAATTATGCCAGGGATTGTTTCAGGTGCTTTGATTGCGTTCACAATGTCTTTTGATGATTTCGTTATTTCATATTTTGTAACGGGTCAAGGCGTGAAAAACTTGAGTATTATGGTGTATACAATGTCTAAGCGTATCAACCCAAGTGTAAATGCGATTAGTACATTAGTTGTCTTGTTGATCACAATCACATTAACAATTGTGAATATCTTACCTATCATTCGTAAAAAGACAAGTCCTTCAAAACAAAATAAACCTTGGAAATGGGCTGTTGCAGGTGTTGTAGTCGTTGGTTTAGTGGCTTCTTTATTTGGCTTAAATAAATCAGCAAGTTCTTTACCATATGCAGGACAGACTTTACATGTATATAACTGGGGTGAATATACTGGAGAAAATATTATTTCTGGTTTTGAAGAATTAACAGGGGCTAAAGTCGTTATGGATAACTTTGATTCAAATGAACAAATGTATATCAAGGTTGCCAATGGCGATGCGTATGATGTATTAGTTCCTAGTGATTATATGATTCAAAGAATGATGCAGGAAGATATGCTTCAAAAATTAGAACCTGAAACACGTAAAGAGTGCTTAAGTGAATTGTCAGATGCAATCAAGGGACTTCCTTATGATCCAAAGAATGAATATTCAATTCCTTACTTCTGGGGTACTGTTGGTATTGTGTATGATAAGACAAAAGTATCTGAAGAGGATTTGGAAAATGAGGGTTGGAATATTTTCTTAGATCAGAAATATAAAGGAGATATCTATCTATATGATTCTGAAAGAGATTCATTTATGATGGCATTAAAAGCACTTGGATATTCAATGAATACGACAAGTGAGGATGAATTGAACGAGGCATTCAACTGGTTGGTACAATGTGTTCAGACAATGGATCCAGAAATTGTAACAGATGAAATTATTGATAATATGGCACAGGCAAGAAAGGCTCTTGGACTTATTTATTCTGGAGATGCGGCTTATGTCATGTCAGAAAATGAAAATATGGGATTCTATATGCCAACAAGTGGAACAAACTTATGGTCAGATGCGATGGTTATTCCAAAGAATGCGAAGAATCCTAAGCTTGCGAATGAGTTTATTCGTTATATCACTAGCTATGATGCAGCTATGGATAATTCAAGTTATGTTGGATATACTTCACCAAATAAAGAAGTTATGGAAGAACTTGGTGGCAAAGGCGGAGATTATGATGGTATCAACGCATATACACCTCGTGCTGGTTACGATAAAGATGAAG
The DNA here is from genome assembly GCF_958348295.1 of uncultured Holdemanella sp. Taxonomy (NCBI): domain Bacteria; kingdom Bacillati; phylum Bacillota; class Erysipelotrichia; order Erysipelotrichales; family Erysipelotrichaceae; genus Holdemanella; species uncultured Holdemanella sp. The sequence goes on along the minus strand of NZ_CATVYQ010000022.1, from coordinate 13,899 downwards.
TATTCCAATATGATGAAACTACACGAAAGATCATTGCGGATTTGTGGTCTAGAGTTAAGGTTGCGGCAAGTAACGCACATTAGTCGAAGAAATTTTCTTCGACTTTTTTTCATTCTTATAATAGAATGAATGCATGAATCCGATTATTTTTATTTTATTATGCTTTGCCGCTTTAGGCTTATTTGACAAGATGTTTAAGAATCGACTTGGATTAGCCACTTCTTTTGATCGAGGCATTATCACAATGGGCGATTTTATGATGAGTGTTGGAGGTTTTTATTGTATAGCGATTGCGTTTTTAAATGGTCATGCCACTCTTTTCAAAAATAAAGAAATGATTATTTCAAGTTTGTTGGCGCCAGATCTTGGTGGATATTCCATTATAGAGTCGATGACACATTCTGAAAGTGTGCTTATCTTTTGTGGTGTATTATTAACGTCCACTTTAGGATGCTTAATTAGTTTTCAATTGCCACTCTTTTTAAATGAATTGGATACAGATGATTTGAGTCACTATTTAAAAGGCGTTGTTTATGGTATTTTAGGATTATTACCTATTCTTATTGTGAGTGGTTTTTTATTAAAAATTGATCACTTTATTCTTACATTTTTACCGGTTATTTTTATTTGTGCTATTTTGATAGGTTTATTCTTTATATCATTTAAAACACTCATTGTGGTTTTAACTTTGTTTTCGAAGCTTGTACAAATCGTAGGCTATATTTTCTTTTTCCTAGTTTGTCTTACTTTCTTTTTCAATATGAACTTCACAAATGCGACATTGATTAATGAAGCTTTACGCATTGTATTTCAAATGAGTATCATTGTGTGTGGTTCTTTGGTGTTTTGTGAGATTATATTAAGAAAGTTTTCAACTCAGATTGAAAGAGTAGGTCAAATTCTAAATATTGATAAATATTCAGTGATGGGAATTATTTTATCTTTTGGAACAAGCATTGCGATGTTACCATTATTTAGTAAAATGAATAGGAAGGGTAAAATTTTAAATGCAGCCTTTTCACTAAGTGGAGCCTTTGTGTTTGGTGGACAACTCGGTTTTATTGCCTCAGTCAATCCTGCAAGTGTGACTTGGTTTGTGGTTGTGAAGCTATTAGCCGGAATATTAGGTTTAGTTATTGCGAATGTATTGGAGGAATGATTATGAATTATAAGGAATTGATGGAAAAAAGTCGTGAAGTGATGGGGACAAAGTTATGTAAGTCTTGTCCAATTTGTGATGGAAAGGCATGTCGAAATACTGTGCCTGGGCCTGGTGCCAAAGGTATTGGGGATGTTGCGATGCGTAACTATGATGCGTGGAAAAATATTCGTGTCAACATGGATACAATTACAGATAATGAATCTGTAAGTACAGAATTAGAATTGTTTGGTCATACATTTAAGTATCCAATTTTTGCAGGGCCTGTTGGAGCTGTAGGAATGCACTATTCAGATGCATATGATGACAACAGCTATAATGATATTTTAGTCAGAGGTTGTATCGGTGCAGGTATTTGTGCTTTTACAGGAGATGGAAAAGATCCTAATATTATGATTAATGCGACGCGTATTATTAAAGAAAATAATGGATTTGCGATTCCTACTGTTAAGCCTTGGAGTTTAGAAACATATTTAGAAAAACTAGATTTAGCTTTAAACAGTAATGCCTTTGCGGTAGCTATGGATGTGGATGCAGCTGGACTTCCTTTCTTAAAAGGTTGTCAGCCTCCTGCAGGAAGAATGAATACAGAACAGTTAAAGAAAATTATCTCGAATACACCTGTACCATTTATTGTGAAGGGTGTTATGACTGTCAAGGGTGCTTTAAAGGCAAAAGAAGCAGGAGCTAGTGCCATTGTGGTTTCAAATCATGGTGGTCGAGTTCAAGATCAGACGCCTGCAACAGCTGAAGTACTTGAAGAAATTGTTAAGGTTGTTGATGGAAGTATGAAAATCTTTGTCGATGGAGGACTTCGTAATGGTGTCGATATCTTTAAGGCTTTGGCAATGGGAGCAGATGCTGTCATTGTAGCTCGCCCATTTGTGAATGCGATCTATGGAGCAAAAGAAGAAGGTATTCAAGTCTTAGTGGATAAACTTGGTAGTGAACTTCAAGATACTATGGAGATGTGTGGAGCTAAAAGCTTAAAAGACATCACTCGTGATATGGTAAGATAGGTAGCTTAAATGCTGTCTTTTTCTAATGCTTCAGAAAAAATGTGTAAAAAAGGTGTCTAAAATTACAGAAAAATGTGTTAAATCAATTATAAAAAGTCAGGAAAAATGTGCTAAATAGGTATAGAAAATCATGGAAAAATGTGTTAACTTAAATTCAAGAGGTGGTTTCATGAAGCGAAATGCTATTTTAAAGCTAGTTCAATGGAAAAATAGTCCTGAGAGAAAACCTATGGTATTAAGAGGTGCAAGACAGGTTGGTAAGACTTGGTTGATGAAAGAATTTGGTCAGAATTATTATGATAATTATGTTTATTTTAACTTTGATGAGGAGGATGAACTAAAATCTATTTTTGAAACTAATAAAAATCCAAATCGTATTATTGAACTTCTTTCTATGATCAGTGATGAAAAAATTGAACCTGAAAAAACTTTGATTATATTTGATGAAATTCAGGAGTGTCCTGAAGCATTAAATACGCTTAAATATTTTAAAGAAAAAGCGAATGAATATCATGTGATAACGGCAGGTAGTCTTTTAGGCACATTATTGGCTAAGCCAAAATCATATCCTGTAGGTATGGTTAATCTTTTAGATGTTTATCCGTTGACGTTTGATGAGTTTTTAAATGCGATAGATTCTGGGCTATATGCATATTATGAAAGTATTCAAAAAGAACAAGTTATTGAACAAATTTTCCATCAACGTTTATTAGATGCTTATAATTATTATCTTATTATTGGTGGTATGCCTGAATGTGTATCTTCATGGATCAAGTATAAAGATCCTGCCATGGTATCCAAGATACAAAGAGAATTGATTGAGGTTTATGAAAATGACTTTTCTAAGCATAATGGAAAAGTGAATAGTGGACGTATTTTGATGGTATTCAGAAGTATTGTTTCTCAACTTGCGAAACCCAACGAGAAGTTTATGTATGGTGCTGTTCGTGAAGGGGCTAGAGCTAGAGATTTTGAAGAAGCAATCGAATGGCTTGTGTCAGCTGGTATGTTGAATCGTGTATATAATGTGTCTAAGATGGAACATCCATTATCTGCTTTTGATAAATTGGATCAGTTTAAACTGTTTGTGTTTGATACAGGACTTCTTAAACAAATGGCGGGCGTGGATAATAGTGCGATATTATTGAGAACAGATTATCAATTTAAAGGACCGTTGACAGAGAACTATGTTTTACAACAACTTCAAGGACAATTTGAAGTTGAACCTCGATATTATTCGGATAAAAATGGTGAGATTGATTTTGTGGTTCAAAATAAAATGGAAATTATTCCGATTGAAGTAAAGGGGGGTGAGGATAGATCTGCCAATTCTTTTAAGACATATGTCGCAAATAATGCACCTCAACATGCATATCGTTTTTCTAAACGTGGGTATCGTAAGGATGGTGGTTTTATAAATCTTCCGTTATACTTGGTTCGAAAAACAAAGGATCTATTATAATTTAAAAGGTATCAGTTTTAATTTCTGATACCTTTTCTTAATGAAATGATTGCGAGTGCTGTATTGATTAAGCACCAAGAAGACCATATATATAGGTCTGAATAGTTTCCTGCAAGTACAAAGCCTGTGAGTGTAGCTAAACCAAACAAAATAATAAGTGCAATGTTTGTGCCTTTAGAGTTGTTCTTCCTAGATACAATCGATACAATTCCTCCACAAAGCATGCATATACTAACAACAAGTCCTGCACTGCCACTGGATTGTCCACTTTCTTCTAGTGCGTTGGCAAGGCCTGCCATCATACTTTGGAATACGACAAATACACTTAATACAATGGAAATGATTCCACTGACTAATTTCCATGTTTTCATAATGATAAAATCCCCTTTCTTAAGTATATATATAACTTAGAAATGGGGATAATTGGTATGCTCGTGGCATACATTAATGGTGTGTAATATTTAAAATGTGATTTAAAAGTTTTGGGACTAAGAAAGAAATGTAGATTACGGATCCTATTGATAAAATTCCTAACATAAATAATCGCCTCTTTCTTACACCTTTATTGTAAAATTTTAAATGTTTAAACGGTGTTAAAGAAAGAGGCGTCATGTTAAGATTTCATTAAAACCGAAGGAATTTTTGTACGTCTGAATTTTGCGCAAGAATAAGAATGTTTTCGGATTCCTGGAAAGTATGTTCAGCACTAGGAAGTGGGTCTAGAATTCCATTGATTTTTGTAGCTAGAATGTTGATATGGTATTTTCTACGAATATCGAGTTCTAACATGGTTTTTCCAATCCAAGCGGTTGGCACGGCAATTTCATAAATGGAATATTCTGGAGTCAGTTGTACGTAGTCAAAGATGTTTTCGCTTGAAAAACGTACGGCGGCCCAATTACCAATTTGTTTTTCAGGATATACAACTTCATCGGCTCCATTGCGCAATAAGAATTTAGCGTGTACATCGCGTACGGCTCTTGCGACAACAAGTTTAGCACCATGATCTTTTAATAGGGCTGTTGTTTCGAGTGAGCTTTGGAAGTCATCTCCAATGGCGACAACGCAAAGATCAAAGTTCGATACACCTAATGAGTCAATAAAGCTTTCGTCGGTAGAATCTCCAATTTGTGCGTTTGTGACATAAGAAAGTACTTTGTTGATTTTTTCTTCATTTTTATCAATAGCTAAAACGTCATGTCCTAAATCATATAGTTTTTGTGCCATGTGACGTCCAAAACGTCCCATACCAATAATTAATACTGATTTCATATGTTCCTCCTGTTATCCAATTGTGATATTTTCTTGTGGTAAATTTGCGTTTGCGATAACTTGATGTTTAGAAATGGCTAAAAGTAAGGTTAATCCTCCAACTCTTCCAAAGAACATCAAGAAAATTAAAATACAATGTGATGCACTTGATAGTGTGGGTGTGATTCCTAATGTAAGTCCAACGGTTCCAATGGCAGAGGCCGCTTCAAATAGGGCGTCTAGAATTGGTAGTTGATCGAAGGCTGAAATAAGGAGTGCTCCTGTAAAGAATAATACCATAAATAACATAAATAAGGCTGTGGCATTGTTTAATGTGTCCATGGAAATTCTTCTTCCAAAACATTGTGGGTTTTGTTTATGATTGAATACAGCACGAATACTTAGAATCAATACAGCAAGTGTTGTCGTTTTAAAACCTCCGGCTGTACCTTGTGGGCTTCCTCCAATCAACATGAGTAGTGTCATAAAGAGTATGCTGCTTTGATTCATTTTGTTTAAATCAATCGTATTAAAGCCGGCTGTTCTTGGAGATACGGCTTGGAAAATCGACACATTGATTTGATTAGCTAAACTCATATTCCAATGGCTAAAGTCATTGATGTAGAAGTAGAGTGTACTAATAATTAATAAAGTGGCTGTCGTAAATAGCACAACTTTAGATTGTAAGGAATATTTGTGCAAATGACGTTTGTATTGAACAACATCTTTCCAGACAAAGAAGCCTAAACCACCAAGTACGATAAGTGCTGCGATGACGTTGGATACGAGTATGTCGCTTGAATAACTTGTTAATGATGAATAGGCTTGTTGGGCTCCCATTAAGTCAAATCCAGCATTACAGAAAGCTGAAATAGAATGGAATATGGAATACCATATGCCTTTGACTAGGCCAAAGCGAGGTAGAAAGCGAATGCCTAATAAAATGGCTCCCAATGCTTCGACACATAAGGTAGCTTTAAGAATCCATTTTGTGTTTCGAATAATACCGCCTAGTTTTGGTGCGGAAATAGATTGTTGCATAAAGTATCTTTGTTTAAAACCTATTTTTTTGCCACCCAAAACAAATAGGATTATGGCCATCGTAATTACGCCCATACCTCCAATTTGAATAAGTGTTAAGATGACTAGTTGTCCAAATGGAGACCAATATTGAGATGTGTCATGCATAATCAGTCCGGTTACACATGAGGCACTGGTTGAAGTGAATAATGCATCTAAAAAGGGTGTGCCCCTTCCATCGTTTGTGGAAAATGGAAGCATAAGCAAACAGGCACCAATAAATATCATAGTCGCAAAACTGAGGATGATCATTTGTCCTGGGGTAATGCGATTCATACGTTTCTTAAACATAAAACCACCTATCCTAATATCTCAACACATTCTACACTAGTCTGCATTAAGATTTTATAAAAATATTCTAACACTATATTAAGACAATGTTAAGATACTTGGTTCTTTGTGGGCTTGTTTTGTGGGCTTGTGTTATACTTGTCGTATGGCTAGTGTATTAATATGTTTATCGACTTCAAAATATAATTCAAGAGTGATTGAAAAAGGAGCTCAAATTGCGAAGAATAATCGTGCGACGTTAAGTGCTATTTATGTGCAGACACCAAAAGACGAAAGTATGAGTGTGGCATCAAAGAGTTGTTTGCGTGAAAATATTAAGTTTGCGGAGAGTAAAGGAGCTAAAGTAACGATTCTTTATGGGCACAATAAGATTCAACAGATTGTTGAATATGTGAATGTTTCACAGGTAAGTTGCGTGGTTTTAGAAAAGAGTCTTGCCAAACAGGCTTTATTTAAATTGCATGATATTGATATATATTCCGTGAATTATCCACAGGATTATCGTCGCTTGTTTTATTTTGACTTTAATTCTTTTAATTTTTCATTGAAAGATATGTTAAAGATGATTTTGATTCTTGTTCTTTGTACGCTTATTGGCAAGGGTTTTATGCACTTTCAATTCTTGATTACGACACCCATAATGATTTATATATTGGGAATCGTATTTGTATCTATATGGACAAGTGGCTATATCTATAGTTTGTTGGCATCTTTGATTTCTGTATTAAGTTTTAACTTTTTCTTTACATATCCCTACTTTTCTTTATTGAGTGATCCTAGTTATATTACGACATATATTGTTATGTTTGTGGTGGCTATGTCTTCAAGTTCTTTAATGACACGCTTAAAGAAGCAGTCTTTCGAGAATGCCAAACAAGTGTATCGTACACAAGTTTTATTGGAGATGAGCCAGATGCTTCAAAAGGCGAATGATGTGAATGCGATTTATGCGTCTATGTTAAAACAGCTACATAAATTATTGGATACAGATTTAATATTGTATCCACATAATGATGAGCCTATTTTACTAGGTCAATGTCCAATTGAGACGGGTATTGTAGCTTGGGTATATGAAAATAGACATGAAGCCGGTAAAACGACAAGCTATCATTCGGATTCGATGTGTTTATATTTGCCTATTAATGGAACACACGAAGTGTTAGGTGTTGTTGGAATTGTGTTAAAAGATAAGATGGATTCTTTTGAAAAGAATTTATGGCTTGCGATATTGGACGAGTGTGGTATGGCTTTAGAGAAGGAAAGGATTCGACTAGAAAATCTAAAGATAGAGCAACAAGCTAAACAAGAAGCGTTACGAGCAGATTTATTAAGAATGATTTCGCATGATTTAAGAACACCATTAACATCTATTTCTGGTAATGCAGGGTTATTGTTGGAAAATGAGAATGCGTTTTCTTTAGAAAAGAAGAAGGAATTGTATCAGGATATTTATAATGATGCGATGTGGTTGTATGATTTGGTGGAAAACTTGTTGTTTATAACGAGAATTGAAAATGGTACGATGCAGTTGAACCTACAACCAGAAATGATTGAGGATATTTTTAGAGAGGCTGTTCATCATTTGGGACGTAATAAGCGTAATCATAATATTTCTATGCATTTAGAGGATGATTTATTGATGGCCAACATGGATGCGCGTTTGATTATTCAAGTATTAGTGAATTTAATGAATAATGCGATTAAATATACGCCCGAAAATTCAAACATTATTTTAAGCGCAAAACGGGTTGAGAATAAGATATTAATTGAAGTTCAAGATGATGGAAATGGTGTTTTGCATCCAGATCAATTGTTTGAAATGTTCTACACGGAAAATAATCATAGTGGAGATACAAGACGAGGAATGGGTCTAGGTTTATCTTTGTGCAAGTCGATTGTTTTAGCGCATGGTGGTAAGATTTGGGTAGAGAATGTAAATCCTCATGGTGCTTGTTTTAAATTTTTATTGGAGGCAGTGGAGGTGAATCTTTATGAATAAAGTACAAATATTAGTTATTGAAGATGATGTTGCGGTAGGAAATTTGATTACGACAACTTTAGAAATGGAAAACTATCAGTTTCGCCTGGCAAAAACAGCTAAGCAAGGTATTATGAATGTTCTTTCTTATAATCCTGATATTATGCTTCTAGACTTAGGTTTACCGGATATGGATGGTTTGGAAGTTATAAAGAAGGTTCGTTCTTGGTCAAATATTCCAATTATTGTGGTTTCCGCAAGAAGTGAAGATCAAGATAAAGTAAAAGCTTTAGATTTAGGTGCTGATGATTATTTGACAAAACCATTTTCAGTGGATGAGTTGTTGGCTAGACTTCGTGTAACAATTCGAAGATTAAATAATAGTCAGACAACAAGTGTAAATGAGAGTATCTATGAAAATGGAGATTTGACCATCAATTATGCACAGGGTTGTGTATATGAGAATGGTCGTGAGATTCATTTAACGCCGATTGAATATAAATTATTGTGTGTTCTAGCTAAAAATACCGATAAGGTATTAACACATAATTATATTATGGGTGAAGTATGGGGTAGTGTTCAAGGTACAGAAACGCCAAGTCTAAGAGTGTTTATGGCAACTTTACGTAAAAAGATTGAGCCGGATACTTCAAATCCTAAATATATTCAGACGCATGTGGGGGTTGGATATCGTATGTTGAATCAGACAGAAAAAAAGGAAGACTAGTGTCTTCGCATATTGAAATAGAGTGAAATAATAATTGTGATAACGCCAAATGTGATGAGTGCCATAATGGTTTTATTGATGCATAGAAGGATCAATACGCTAAATAGGCTGACAATCGCAAATAGGAAGAGTTCAATTTTTAATAGAATAGGATACATCAACAATGAATCGCGAAAACTAATTTTTTCGTATTGTGGTTCATTGTTTTTTAATAGTCTTTTTTCGTATATAAATAGAATTTGACTAAAGAGCACGACAAAAACGAGGTATATGAGATTAAAAAAGATTTCTTTTGAGAAGAGTGCACCGCACGTTAAAAACATGACAAGAATGGTTCCAATTCTTGGCAGATACACGTAATAATTATATTTCATATTGTTTTTTCCTTTCTTTTATTATGCCATAATCAGATTACTTGAAATATACCTGTAGGGGGTATATCATTGTATCGGGGTGAAATATATGGGAGATTGTTGTCATAAAAAGCATCAGCCTAGAGATGAGAAAGAAATCAAACAATTGACGAATCGTCTTCATCGTATGGTAGGACAATTAAATGGAATTGAAAATATGTTAAAGGAGAATCGTTATTGCGGCGATATCTTGGTGCAGGTAGCGGCAGTAGAGAGTGCTTTGCAGGCGTTTGGATATATTGTTTTGCAGGAACACTTGAATACGTGTGTCGTTGAGGACGTTCAAAATGGAAATACAGAAATTATGAGTGAGGTTATGGATTTAGTAAAGAAGTTAAAGTAGGTGGTTTTAATGGAAGAAAAATTTGATGTGACAGGCATGACTTGTGCAGCTTGTCAGGCTAATGTAACTCGTGTTGTGAGTAAATTAAATGGTGTGAGTCATTGTGATGTTTCTTTATTATCGAATTCAATGAAGGTTGAATTTGATCAAGATAAGGTGAATGAACAAGTGATTTGTGAAGCTGTAAAACAAATTGGCTATGGAGCTAGTGTGCATGGCCAAAAGACAGAGGTTCGTAAAGAATGGCAGGATCGGCAAAATCGAGTGGAATCAGATCAAAGAAGTGCTAAACAAAGATTGATTTTGAGTTTAGTTTTATTGATTCCTTTACTTGTGATTGCGATGGGTCCTATGGTTGGTCTTCCTATTTTAGAGGGTATGGAATGGATGATGGTTTCAGCTCTAACACAGTTGATTCTTTGTCTATTTATTTTGTTTATTCAAAGACATTTCTTTATTACAGGATTTAAGGCTTTAATTAAAAAATCTGCAAATATGGATTCTTTAGTTGCGATAGGTTCGGGTGCAAGCTTTGTGTATGGCTTAGTCGGTATATATCAAATGGCTTATTATTTTGGTGTACAGAATATAGAAATGGCGCATATGGCTATGCACTCTTTGTATTTTGAGTCGGCTGCAACAATTGTGACTTTGGTCAGCGTCGGAAAGTATTTAGAGTCTAGATCCAAGGCAAAAACGAGTGATGCCTTAGATAAGTTGGTGGACTTAGCACCAAAAAATGCGACGATTTTAAGGGATGGTAAAGAAGTCGTTGTTTCAAGTGAGAGTATTCGAATTCATGATATAGTTGTGATTCGTCCAGGACAAAGAATTCCTGTGGATGGTAAAGTTGTTTCTGGTACAGGTTATGTGGATCAGTCGGCGATTACGGGTGAAAGTCTTCCGGTAGAAAAGAATGTAGGGGATTCTGTTATTTCAGCTACCATGAATGAGAATGGCACTTTTCAGTTTGAGGCTGAAAAAGTAGGTGAAGATACAACTTTGGCTAAGATTATTCAGTTAGTTGATGATGCAGGTAATTCAAAGGCACCTATTGCTCGTTTGGCAGATCAAGTAAGTGGTGTATTTGTTCCAGTTGTGATTTTAATCGCATTGATTACATTTGTCGTATGGTTAATAAGTGATCAAACCATTCAATTTGCGCTTTCCAATGCGATTAGTGTATTGGTTATTTCTTGTCCTTGTGCATTGGGCTTAGCTACGCCAGTTGCGATCATGGTAGGTACAGGTAAAGCTGCAGAGAATGGTATCTTAATTAAGTCGGCTGCCACATTAGAACAGCTACATTCGATTGATACGATTGTATTGGATAAGACGGGTACAATTACTTCAGGAAAGCCAAGTGTGCAAGGCATTAAGGTTTATACAAATCTAAGCGAAAATGATTTTATTTCAATGGCGGCAAGCTTAGAGAGTGGTTCTTTACATCCTTTAGGACAGGCTATTGTGGAATATGCGAAAGATAAAAATATGAATCTAGAACAACCAGAAAACTTCACAAATATTGCGGGTCGTGGTATTCAGGCTAAGCTAAATGGGCATGTGTATTTGGCAGGAAATAAAAGGTTATTAGAAGAGAAACATATTCGAATAAATCAAAATGTTTTATCAGACTTAGATGCTTATGCAAGTTTAGGTCAAACACCATTGATTTTTGTGGAAGATCAAAATGTGATTGGCTTAATTAGTGTGGCGGATACAGTGCGTAGCACAAGTCAGGTTGCATTAGAGCAGTTTAAACAAAAAAATATGCATGTGGTTATGTTGACTGGAGATAATCAAAAGACGGCTGAAGCAATAGGTAAATCTTTAAGTGTGGATGAAGTCATCAGTGATTTGTTACCACAAGATAAAGAGAGTGTGATTCGTAAGCTTCAAGAACAAGGTAAGAAGGTTATGATGGTGGGTGATGGAATTAATGATGCACCTGCTTTAATGCGTGCTGATATTGGAGTTGCGATTGGTGCTGGAACCGATATTGCCATGGATAGTGCAGATGTGATTTTGATGAAGAGTTCATTATTAGATGTAGTGACTGCAATTGATTTATCAAGTAATGTTATTAAAAATATTAAGATGAATCTATTCTGGGCTTTCTTCTACAATATTCTAGGAATTCCAGTTGCGGCAGGTTTATTGTATCCAGCATTTGGACTTCGATTATCACCAATGATTGGTTCGGCATGTATGTCTTTGAGTAGTGTTTGTGTTGTCACAAACGCTTTACGACTTCGTTATTTTAAACCTAGAATTGAAATGGAAGAAGTCAAAATATTCACAATGCATATTGATGGTATGTCTTGTGGACATTGTGCATGGTTGGTTGAGGATGCTTTGAAGAAAGTTCCCAATGTAAAAGAAGTTCGTGTGGATTATAATTTGGGTAAGGCCGATATTGATTATGTGCAACAAGTAAATATGGTGGCTTTAAAACAAGCAGTTAAAGATGCGGGTTATATTCCCGTTGAATATAAGGAGGAAAAGAAAATGAAAAAAATAGTAACAGTTGATGGCATGATGTGCATGCATTGTGTGGCACATGTAAAGGATGCATTAAGTAAAGTGGAAGGTGTAAGTGATGTAGTGGTTAGTTTAGATGAAAAAACAGCTACATTAAATTGTACAGAGAATGTCACAGATCAGATGTTGAGTGATGCCGTGACAAATGCAGGATATACAGTCATTTCTGTGAAATAAAGAATCATAAAAATTAAAAAAGTCAAGACTTGTAAGCGGATTCAGAATATTCTATGATAGACGTCGAGGGAGACGCAAAATGGAATGTTTTATTGATGGGAAATCCACTTGCGAAAGAACTTTCTGGAATCGTTTGAATGTTTTGGCAAACTTTCAACAAAAAGAAATGATAATGGATGGTTTGAAAGTTCGTGTTGCAGAAAGTGTATATTGGATTCAACCAAAGAAAGGATAGTTCGTTTGAATTATTCTTTTTTTTGACAGTTAAATTAAGTGAAAGCCTTGATGTATGTTTTATATAAAGTGAAAATAGATGTTTTTAAAACTAATTAAATGTTGTATGGAATTTTAATCGATTTGAAATTTATTTGACAGTTGAATCACATGAAAATCTCAATATTGCCTTTAAATAAAGTAATAATAGATGCTTTTGACATTGATAAAATGTTGTATGGGATTTTTAGCTTTTCTTGTGGAAATACATTCGGTTTCTTTGTATAATACATATAGAGAACGACTACTGGAAAAGCAGTGGTTACTCTGAAATAAAATTAATGCTGAAGCACTAATCTTTTTCCATTGTCACTGGTGATTAGTGCTTTTTGCATTTTTCTATAATAATCAATGTTACTTTTAGTATTTCTACTATGGCAAATAACACAAAAGCAACATCAATATGTAGATATATATATATAAGCTTTCCTCCTGTAAAAAAAATAGAAAGATCTACTTACCTGGAACTCAAGATTCAAGGCTTCAAATCTCCTTAACAAGAGGTAACCACCAACCACATCCAGTAGCCAATTTCAATTATAAAACTTCAATGTGAAAACATTATTAATTCCTATAAATTTGTTGATTGTTTGACAGTTGGGCAAAAGAAAAACGAGCATTTATTCTTTATGTAAAGATGAAATGCTCGCTTTTTTGCGCTTTAAAATGTTGTATGGGATTTTTAGCTTTTTCTGTGGAAATACATTTGGTTTATCTGTATAATACCTATAGAGAACGACTACTGGAAAAGCAGTGGTTACTCTGAAATAAAATTAATGCTGAAGCACTAATCTTTTTCCATTGTCACTGGTGATTAGTGCTTTTTGCATTTTTCTATAATAATCAATGTTACTTTTAGTATTTCTACTATGGCAAATAACACAAAAGCAACATCAATATGTAGATATATATATATAAGCTTTCCTCCTGTAAAAAAAATAGAAAGATCTACTTACCTGGAACTCAAGATTCAAGGCTTCAAATCTCCTTAACAAGAGGTAACCACCAACCACATCCAGTAGCCAATTTCAATTATAAAACTTCAATGTGAAAACATTATTAATTCCTATAAATTTGTTGATTATTTGACAGTTGGATAAAATGAAAACGAGCATTTATTCTGAATATACAAAACTAGATAGGGATAAATCAACCTTTAAAAGTCATAGGGATTTTAGCTCTGAG
>NZ_CATVYQ010000021.1:0-33930 GCF_958348295.1 uncultured Holdemanella sp. | reverse complement strand
ACAATAGTTGGGCTTGCCCCTGCGAAGATAGCTAGCTGCCGGGTCCTTTTTTTTACATTTGTGCAGAGTTGTCTGCTTTTTTTTTGTTATTTTGTATCGTATAATAACAGTATGCAAAAAATATTAAAATATTGTAAATCAAAACCTATCTATATCATAGTAGCTTTATTATTGCAGATCATAACATTGTTCTACTTAGTGAGTTATTTTAGCCAACGTTTCTTTATAGCAAACTTTATTTTAATTGGATTTAGTTTATGTGTTTCTATGCATATCATAAATCGTGATTCAGACTCAAGCTCTAAATTGTTATGGGTATTGTTGATTATGGCATTTCCTATCTTTGGAGGTGTTGTTTATTTATTAATTGGAAATCGAAAGATACCTAAAGCATTAATGATTAAAGATAGACAAGCGTATTCAGATTATAAAAAATATGCACTTCAAAATGTTGAAATCTTAGAACATTTACATGAAGATGACTATGTACTTGATAAAATGATATCCATGGCTTGGAGTAACGGTTATTTTCCAGTATATGAAAATTGTTCAGTAAATTACTTTCCTTCAGGTGAAGAACAATATCAATCTTTTATTAAAGAACTGATTAAAGCTGAAGATTTTATTTTCATGGAATTTTTTATTATTAACAAAGGTGTTATGTGGAATACGATTCTGCAGATTTTAATGGATAAAGCGGATATGGGAGTAGATGTACGTGTTATTTATGATGATATGGGATCACTAACATATTTACCTAGAGATTATGCCAAATGGTTAAATGATAGAGGCATAAAAACACATGTATTTAATCCATTACGACCACAACTAGCAATGCAAATGAATAACCGGGATCATCGAAAAATTTTAGTAATTGATGGTAAAGTTGCATTTACAGGTGGATGCAATATATCTGATGAATATATAAATACTAAAAAACGTTTTGGTCATTGGAAAGATATGGGATGCATAATCAAAGGACCAGCTGTAGAAATGTTTACAATCTCATTCTTGCAGATATGGAATTATCAAGCTAGTCAATATACTTCTTATTCATACTTTATCCAAAATCGAAATTATTTTTCTAATTTAAAAAATAAAGGCTTTATTATTCCATTTTCTGATTCTCCTACCGATGAAAATAATACTGGATTACATATGCATTTAAATATGCTTGGATGTGCTAAAGACTATTTTTGGATTACAACACCTTATTTGATTTTAGATTCAGAAATGATTTCTTCCTTAAAACTAGCTGTTTCTAATGGAGTAGATGTACGTATTGTAGTTCCAGGTATTCCTGATAAAAAGATGGTTTATGAAGTTACAAAAGCAAATTTTGATACATTAATTAAAGCAGGCGTAAAAATTTATGAATATACACCTGGATTTATTCATGGTAAAGTATGTATCATTGATGATTCAAGTGCTTTGGTTGGTACCGTGAATATGGATTTTAGATCTTATTATCAACATTACGAATGTGGCGTATGGATGCATGAAGTAGATTGCTTGAAAGATATAAAAAATGACTTTGAAGAAATATTCAAAATTTCTCATCAAGTCAATTTAGAAGAGTGTGTAAATACGAATCCAATTGTAAAAATATATCGAAATGTATTAAAGGTATTCAGTCCTATTATGTAGGATCAAATACCTTTATTTTTTATTTATGAATCATTTTTTTAGGTTGAACATACGAATCAAATTCTTCACTTGTTAAATACCCTAAATCTAAAATAGCTTCTTTTAGAGTCAGGTTGTTCTTGAATGCATGTTGACTTGCATGTCCAGCTTTCTCATAACCAATTACTGGATTTAGACAAGTTACTAACATTAAAGAATTATGTAAGTTTTTATCCATTGTTTTTTTATTTGCTTTTAATCCATCTAAACAATGAATTGTGAATGAATGAATCGTATCACTTAGTAATTGAATGCTTTGGTCCATGTTGTAGGCAATCAAAGGCATGAATACATTTAATTCAAAGTTGCCTTGACTTGCACCAATACCAATGGCTGTATCATTTCCCATAACTTGAACAGCAACCATAGTTAAAGCCTCACATTGTGTAGGGTTGACTTTTCCTGGCATAATACTTGATCCAGGCTCATTACTTGGAATATCAATTTCATGAATACCACTTCTTGGTCCACTTGCTAACCATCGAATGTCATTGGCAATCTTCATACAGTTGGCAGCAAGACCTTTTAAAGCTCCACTTGTATAAACCATTGCATCTTTACTTGTTAGGGCATGAAATTTATTTGCATCTGGAACAAAAGGAAGACCTGTTTTTTCGGAAATGATTTTTGTGACAACTTCATCAAATCCTTCAGGACAATTGATTCCAGTGCCTACTGCTGTAGCTCCACATGCAAGCTCATAGACATATTTTAAGCTATCGATGATTTGAGCTTTACTATGTTCGATCATAGAACGATATCCGCTTAATTCTTGTGAGAAATAAAGTGGTGTAGCATCTTGAAGATGTGTTCTACCAATCTTGATAATGCCTTCATTTTCTTTTTCAAGCTTTTTGATTTGTTCAATCATTAGATCTAATTGTGGAATTAGTTCTGAATTAATTTTTTGTGCAACCATAATATGAAGTGCAGCTGGAAAAGTGTCATTCGAACTTTGAGATGCATTTACCGTGTCATTTGGATGAAGAATGTTTTCTTTAGCAAATTCATTTCCTAACATTGAAATGACTTCATTGGCATTCATATTAGTTTGAGTTCCAGAACCTGTTTGCCAAACATGTAAAGGAAATTGATCTAAATATTGTCCATCCTCAATTTTTTGGCAGACTTCTACAATGGCTTTACATTGTTTATCGTCTATTTTGTTGAAATGATGGTTGGCTTTTGCACAAGCCTCTTTCAATATCGCAAAACTATGAATTAAAGATGCAGGCATTAGTTCCTGTCCAATTCTAAAATTTTCTAAACTTCTTTGAGTCTGTGATTTCCAATATTTATCGGCTTCGACCTTGATTTGTCCTAAGCAATCTTCTTCTATACGATATGTATTCATTTTGTTCACCTCTAAGAAGTAGTTTAACATTTTTTTAAAAAATTGTCTTTAGACATGTTACAATATAGAAGAACTGAAGGAAATGAGGAGTACTACATATGCGAATGAAAGAGCCATATGAAGCTTATTTAGATGATTATAATTGTTTAGATGTATACATGTCTAAGAATTTTTTTGATGGAAAAAGCCGAATTTTCCATATGAAAGATACAAAAGATCGAATTATTCCGTTGACGATTCAATCACAATGCGATTTATATAATGGATTCACCCATTATTCTCTATCTTTAAACGGAAATCTAGAGATTGGTCAAGAATATACAGTATATGATGAACACTGCAAAACTTGTGTTGCCAAATATTCTCATATTGTAAAAACAGAACGTTTTGCGAAGGAATTCACGTATGAAAAAAATGATTTAGGAGTTACCTATACTCCTGAAAAAACAACTTTTAAAGTATGGGCACCAACAGCACTTGCGGTTTATGTTGGGTATGTTTTAAATGGCAAAAAAATTGTAGAATCTATGATACGAGAAGATAAGGGAGTTTTCTCTTTAACTATCAATAAAGATTTAAATGGAGTACATTACTCTTATTTAGTACGAGTAAATGGAGAATATAAAGGTGTAACGGATCCATATACTTGTTTTAGTGGTCCTAATGCACAATATAGTGTGGTTGTGGATCCAAAGAGTTTAAAACTTCCAGAAAAAATTAAGTTGAAACCAATGAATAGTGAATGTGATGCGATTATATATGAAGCAAGCATTCGTGACATGACTAGTCAAACTGGTATTGGTGTAATGCATCCGAAAAAATTTGTTGGTTTTACAGAAGAAAACGAGATTACTAAAACCCGTAGTACAGGATTTAGCTATTTAAAATCATTAGGTGTTACCCACGTACAATTAATGCCTGTCTTTGACTTTGGCAGTGTGGATGAAATTTATCCAAATATTTTTTATAACTGGGGCTATGATCCAGTACAATATCGTTGTTTGGAAGGGGCTTATTCACTAGATCCAAAGAATGCAAAGTTAAGAATTGAAGAATTTGCGAATTTAGTGCATGATTGTCATAAGGCGGGTATTCGTGTAAATTTAGATTTAGTTTTTAATCATGTGTATGTTAAAGAAAATTTTGCCTTAGAAAACATGGTTCCAGATTATTATTTTTTAATGAATCGAGAAGGTGAATTTTCAAATGGAAGTTTCTGTGGAAATGATATTGATACACAGCCATATATGTCACGTAAATATTTTATTGAAACATGTAAAAAAATTATAGAGTTGTATGACGTAGATGGATTCCGTTTTGATTTGATGGGAATTCTTGATTATAGTTTAATGAATGAAATCAGTGAAGAATGTAAAAAAGTAAAACCTGATTTTATGATTTATGGTGAAGGCTGGAATATGCCTAGCTTTGTTGCAGAAGAGATTCGTGCTTCACAATTAAACCAGGCAAAAATGCCACATGTTGGACATTTCTCAGATCGATTCCGCGAAGTTGTTCGTGGATCAAATGATGAACTTTCTCGTAAAGGTTTTGCGTCTGGCCAAGCCGATTTATTTTACCAAGTTAAATGTTGTATGGCCGCAAGTTGCATGGATCATGGATTTGACAGTCCAACGAAAGTGATTAATTATGTGGAGTGTCATGATAATCATACGTTATGGGATAAAAATCGTGTATGTTGCCATGGTGAGAGTCGTGACTTAAGAGAAAAAAGGCAAATTCTTGCGAATGCGATGGTATTACTTGCACAAGGAGTTCCGTTTATCCACTGTGGACAAGAATTTGGTCGTACTAAACAAAATTTAGGGAATACTTATAATCGTTCAGATAACTATAATCGTGTAGATTACCAAAGAAGAGATAATCATTTAGAAATAGTAGAGCGAACAAAAGAATTGATTAAAATACGTAAGTCGCATCCTTGTTTCAGATTGAGTACTATAGAAGAAATTGAACAAGGTGTTACATTTGATTCGATTTATGATCAAGTCTTAGTTTATTCTTGTCAAAAAGAAACAGATCATTGCGTGGCATTTTTTAATCCGACGAATATTCCTTATGATTATAATTTGAATCAAGAAGCTCGAATTTTGTTTGACAATGGTAATAGTAATCCTTTGGATACATATACTGTTCATGTTGCGGCATTTAGTGTAGTCGTTTGTCAAATTGGCTTGACGGCATAGAACTCAAAACATATAATATAGTTTAAATTGAGAAGGAGATATATAATGGCAAAATTTTTTGAAGAACCATCTAGAACGTTCAGTGAGTATTTATTGATTCCTGGTTACACAGGTCCGGATTGTACACCGGATAAAGTGAGTTTGAAAACGCCTTTAGTAAAATTCAAAAAAGGTGAAGAACCTGCGCTTTCTTTAAATATTCCAATGGTAAGTGCTGTTATGCAGGCTGTTAGTGGTGAAGAAATGGCTTGTGCACTTGCACGTGAGGGTGGAGTAAGTTTTATTTACGGTAGTCAAACAATTGAATCTCAAGCCGCAATGGTTCGAAAAGTTAAATCGACTAAGGCTGGGTTTGTTGGCAGCGATTCAAATATTAGCCCTGAAGCAACATTAGAAGATGTAATTGCCCTTCGTACAAAAACAGGACATTCAACAATGGCTGTTACTGACAATGGTCAAGCTGATGGAAAGTTAGTAGGTATCGTAACAAGTCGTGATTATCGCGAGAGTCGTATGAATCATGCACTTCAAGTTAAAGAGTTTATGACACCATTTGAAAAATTAATTGTTGGAAACGAAGATATTACATTATCAGAGGCAAATGATTTGATTTGGGAACATAAATTAAATCAATTGCCAATTGTTGATAAAGAACAACACTTAAAGGCTTTCGTGTTTAGAAAAGACTATGAGTCACACAAAGACAATCCAAATGAATTATTGGATGAAAGTAAACGTTATGTAGTTGGTGCAGGTATCAACACGCGTGACTATGCGACACGTGTTCCAGCATTAGTTGAAGCTGGAGTTGATGTTTTATGTATTGATTCAAGTGAAGGATATTCTGCATGGCAAGCTGAAACAATCAAATGGATTCGTGAACACTATGGAGATAGCGTAAAAGTCGGAGCTGGTAACGTCGTTGATGGAGATGGTTTCCGTTTCTTAGCTGATGCAGGTGCGGACTTTATTAAGATTGGAATCGGTGGAGGTTCTATCTGTATTACACGTGAACAAAAAGGTATTGGTAGAGGACAGGCAACAGCTACAATTGATGTTGCGAAAGCTCGTGATGCATATTTTGAAGAAACGGGAGTATATATTCCAATTTGTTCAGATGGTGGTATTGTACATGATTATCACATTACATTGGCGTTGGCATTTGGTGCAGACTTTGTTATGTTAGGACGTTACTTTGCACGTTTTAAAGAAGCTCCAAATAAAATTGTAAGTGTTAATGGAAACTATATGAAAGAGTACTGGGGCGAAGGTAGTGCTCGTGCTCGTAACTGGCAAAGATATGATGTTGGTGGAGACAAGAAAATGTCTTTTGTTGAAGGTGTTGATTCTTATGTTCCTTATGCAGGAAGCTTAAGAGATAATGTTGGATTATCACTTTCTAAGATTCGTCATACAATGTGTAACTGTGGATGTTTAACAATCCCTGAACTTCAAAAAAATGCGAAAGTTACTTTAGTATCTAGTACAAGTATTGTCGAAGGTGGAGCTCACGACGTTGTTGTTCGTGATGAACATTTCGACGCAAAACCACAATAATCTCAAAAGGACTTCGGTCCTTTTTTTCTTTATGAAAATCGCTTATAATACCTATATGGAAAAACAAAATGATTTATTGATGGATTCAAGCATCCTCTATCGAAGTACACAAAAATATTATGATAAAATGCTTCAAGATTTAAATCTTAGCTATGCTCAGCTTCCGATTTTGATTGAAATCTACGAAAATGAAGGGATTTCTTTGCAGAAGATCGTACAAGTTGGGGGCTACGATAAAGGAACTGTAACTAAGAATGTTCAAAAATTAAATACTTTAGGATATGTATCCATTTTAACGAATACAAAAGATAAACGTGCTAAAGAATTATATACAACGGCTCTTACTAAAAAACATATATCTGAAATATATGGAATTCGTAGAGACTGGTGGCACCATATTACCCAAGATTTAAACGCGCAGCAGATTGAAGTCTTTTCAAAGTTCTACCAAACTTTATCAAATCATGCACGTAGCTATGCGGATTTAGAACAGACTAATCTTCAATTTTATAAATTAAAAAAATTATCCTTATCGGATTATGATTCACATTTAAGTTGTTCATTATACACAGGTGGATGCAACTTAAAATGTCCTTATTGTCATTCAAAAGATTTAGTTTATTTAAAGGAAAATAGGTATCCAATTGTAACGGAGAAAATCAATGAATATTTGCAGGGACATAAAAAAGATTTAGATGGTATTTACATTTCGGGCGGAGAACCATTAATGCATGAGGGTATCTTATCTTTTTTACAGTATGCGAAATCTTTGGGTTATAAAATTAAACTTCATACGAATGGCATGTTTTATGATCGTTTAAAAAGAATTTTAAATGAAAAACTGGTAGATTTTATAAGTTTAGATATAAAAAATGCACCAAATGCCTATGCCAAAACATGTGGAGTTGAAGATGTGAATCTAAAAGATATTGAAAAGTCTTTAGCATTGTTAAAAAATTCACTGTTTGAATATGATATATGTGTGACTTTAGTTCATGAATTTCATAATGAAAAGACGATGGATGAATTAGGCCAATGGATTTGTGGCGTGGATCATGTTGTATTACAGCCTTTTGTTGATAATGAAACAACTATAGATCATTCTTTGCATAGTCCTGATTTTGATCAAGTTTTAAAATATAGACAAATTTTAGAACAATACGTTAAGCATGTAGAGATAAGGAGAAATTAGTATGATAGAAGTCGAAAAAAGAGATGGTTCCATCGTGAAATTTGATTCGTCAAAGATCTTTTCAGCAATCTCAAAAGCCTTTGATTCTTTACATATGGAAAAAGATGATGCGATTATTAATTTATTGGTTCTACGTGCTACGGCAGATTTTCAAACAAAGATTGAAAATAATCGGATAAGCGTAGAAATGATTCAAGATAGTGTTGAAAAGACATTGTCAGAATCAGGTTATTATCCAGTCGCAAAAACATATATTTTATATCGTAAACAAAGAGAAAATGTACGTAAGATTCAATCAACCGCAAATGAATATATTCATCTAGTCAATTCTTACTTACATAACAATGTACCTTTAGAAGATGAAAACTCATTGGCGACTTATTCTGTGGGTGGATTGATTCTTTCTAATTCAGGTATGATCACATCGAATTATTGGTTAAGCGAGGTATATGATGCGCAAATCACGAATGCGCATAAAAATGGAGAACTATATATTCATAATATTCATATGTTGACAGGTTGTAGTGCAGGTTGGTCTTTAGAAGATTTGATTTTAAATGGACTTCCTTCAGTGAATAAAATGATTTCATCATTACCTGCCAAACATTTAGGAACATTATGTAATCAAATGGTCAACTTCTTAGGTATTATGCAAAATGAATGGGCAAGTGCACAATCTTTATCACATTTTGATACGTTATTAGTGCCTTTTATCCATAAGGATAAATTATCAAAAAAAATGGTACATGATTGTTTAGAAAGCTTTATTTATGGGATAAATATTCCTTCTAGATGGGGAACACAAGCTCCATTTAGCCAAATCACGTTGGATTGGAATGTTCCAGATGAATACAAAAATAAAAAGGCGATTGTCGCAGGTCAAGAATCAGACTTTACATATGGTGATTGTCAAAAAGAAATGAAAATACTTCATGATGCCTTATTTGAAGTTTTAAATAAAGGGGATATATCTGGAAGAGGTTTTCAATTTCCAATCATAGCATTATATTTACATAAAGATTTTGACTGGATGAAAGAAGAAGAGTTGTTTAAATCTTGTGCTAAATATGGTACCCCCTATTTTTTAACAAAAGAAAAACAGGATGTTGAAGGTTATTTTGGATATAAACCATTATGTGGAAGTATGGGAATCGTTACTTTAAATCTAGTTCGATTGGCTTATTTATCAAGTTCAAAAGAAGATTTTTTCAAACGACTTAATAATTTGTGTGATGTCGCAATTCGCTCTTTTGATGTCAAAAGACAAGTATTAAATCAACTGTTAGATGCAGGACTATATCCTTATACTAATGCTTATATATCCGATTTTAATAATTACTATGGAACTTTAGGTGTTGTGGGTATGAATGAGGCTTGTTTAAACGCAAAATGGATGCAGAAAGATCTAATGAATCTAGATGCACAAAGATTTGCGACAGAAGTTTTAGAGTTTTTGAATAATAAGATTTCAAAACAAGCACAAAAGCTAAATTTAGAGGCAACGCCAGCAGAAAGTGTTTGTACACATTTTGCGAAAATAGATCGAGAAATGTATCCAGAAATTATAAGCCATGGATATTATACAAATTCAACGCATTTAGATGTTGCGAGTACGGATGATGTGTTTGAGGCATTGCGTATTCAACAAAATTTACAGAATCAATATGGCGGAGCTACATCATTTCCCGTTTTTATCGAACATGAAATAGAAAATTGGAAAATGGCTGCTAGATTTGTCAAAACAATATATGAGAATTATGATATACCTGTCTTTACAATTACACCAACATATTCAATTTGTGAAGAGCATGGTTATATTTATGGTAAACAAAAGTTGTGTCCAATTTGCCATAAACCAACACAAATCTATTCTAGAGTATCTGGTTATTATAGAAATCTAGATGATTGGAACGAAGGTAAACAAAAAGAATTTTCAAGAAGAAAGACATATTCGATTTAAGAAGATAAATTATGCGACAAACAATAGGATTTATTGGAGCGGGAAACATGGGTGGTGCCATGGTTGAAGGAATTGCCAAAAATCAATTATTCAATACCATCTGGGTGTGTGATCATCATAAAGAAAATTTAGATCATTTAGAAAAGAAATATGGTGTAAGTACTTCTATGAATGAAAAAGAAGTTGCTCTAAATAGTGATGTTCTTGTGTTAAGTGTAAAACCGAAGCATTATCCAAAATTGATCGAAACAATTAAAGAGAGTGTAAAATCAGATGTGATCATTGTCGACATTGCGGCAGGTGTTACAATTTGGGATGTGAAACATTATTTTGGCAAAGATGTAAAGGTTATTAAAGCTATGCCAAATACGCCAGCTTTAGTTCTTCAAGCTATGAGTGCTATTTCGTTTGATGATTTAGTGACAGAAGAAGATAAGACTTGTATCCTATCGATTTTTAATAGTTTTGGAAAATGTGAAGTGGTTGATGAAACTATGATGGATGCCGTGACAAGTGTTAGTGGATCAAGTCCTGCTTATGTATTTATGTTTATTGAAGCTATGGCCGATGCAGCTGTAGCTCAAGGATTGCCTCGAAAACAAGCTTATACATTTGCAGCACAAGCTGTACTTGGAAGTGCTCAAATGGTATTAGAAACAGATATGCATCCAGGTGTCTTAAAAGATATGGTATGTTCGCCTGGTGGAACAACAATCGATGCAGTGTGTGAACTTGAAAGAACAGGCTTTAGAGCGAGTGTTGAATCGGCAATGCGTGCTTGTAATGAAAAATCTAAGAAGATGACGGAGGGAAAATAGATATGAAAAATATTTGTATTGGATTATTTGAGGGGGAAACATTACCTGAAAGTTTAGCGGCTTTTAAAGATGTGAAATTGGATTTAGAATTTGGTAAGATTACAACAATTCATACATTAAATCAATTGGATTGTGAAAAAATCGTAGTCGTTGGTTTGGGTGATGGTAAAAAGAACATTAAGGAAGCTTTTAGTAAAGTCGATGCGGATGATTATTTAGTATATGTCAATGAAAACACGGCGTATGCGGCTGGTTTTGGACTTGTGTATGGGGCGTATAGTTATAAGGAAACAAAGGTGTATGATTTTGAAAGTGATGGATTTACGGCTGAGTTTGAAAAAGGGAAAACAGTTGCTTCAATCGTGAATCATGCGCGTGAAATGAGTGATATGCCATCTAACTTTTTAACACCGGATCATTTGGTGGATGAAGCAAAGATGGTTAGTGAAAAGTATGGTATGGAAATTGAAGTTTTAAATAATGACGATCTTGAAGAACTTGGTGCTGGTGCGTTATTAGCAGTTAATCAAGGATCTGACAGACCATGTTATATGGTTGTCATTCGTTATGATGGTGGAAAAGAAGAAGAGGATTATACAGCACTAGTTGGTAAGGGTCTTACTTATGATGCAGGTGGCTATAATATTAAATCGAATATGCACGGTATGAAGTATGATATGTGTGGGGCTAGCAATATGCTTTGTGCTTTAGAATTAGTAGCTGAATTAAAAATAGAAAAGAATATTGTGTGTGTTTTACCAATTACTGAAAATAAAATCAATGGACATGGCTTTGTCGATGGGGATGTGATCACAAGTTTAAGTGGTAAGACGATTGAAGTCACAAATACGGATGCAGAAGGAAGATTGATTTTGGCAGATGCCTTGACAATGGCTCAAAAATTAGGGGCTACTCGTGTCATTGATATGGCAACTTTAACGGGTGCTTGTGTTCGTGCTTTAGGAAGTACATATACAGGAATCTTTAGTAATGATGATAGTTTCTATTTGCCTTTTTTAGGGGCTTCAAAAGCTACAAAAGAACAGATTTGGCGTTTACCTGTAGATGAATATTTCCATTCTGAATTAAAGTGTTCTAAGGTAGCGGATATTGTCAACTCAAAGACTTTGGGTGGAAATGCAAGTCTAGCAGCGGCTTTCTTGGAAGAATTTATTGAAGAAGGCACAAAGTGGATCCACTTGGATATTGCGGGAACAAGCGATAAGGATGAAGTGGCTACGGGTGTCATGATTGAGACAATTGTTCATTTCTTTGAAAATGAATGTAAATAAAATGTAACATATTGAAATAAATTACAGAACGTGGTATTATCATACGTGTTTAGAAAAGAGGACAAATTTATGGAAGTACAATTTGTAGAAAGTAAAAACTTAAAAGAAAAACCAACCGGAGCTTTAGGTTTTGGAAAATACTACACAGACTATATGTTTGTGATGGATTGGGATGCTGGGCAAGAATGGCATGACGCGAGAGTCGTACCTTATGGACCATTAGAATTTGATCCAGCAAGTATGGTATTGCACTATGCACAAGAAACATTTGAAGGTATGAAGGCATATCGTACTAAGGAAGGTAAGGTTCAATTGTTTAGACCTGAAATGAATGCGAAACGTTTTGCGAATTCAAATAAACGTTTGAGTATGCCAACTTTACCTGTAGATATGTTTGTAGATGCAGTAAAGACAATTGTAAAATATTCTCAAGACTGGATTCCAACTGGAGAAGGTGAATCTTTATATATTCGTCCATTTATGTTTGCGACTGAAGCTGCGATTGGTGTGCATGCTGCGAGTCATTATAAATTTATGATTATTTGTTCGCCGGTTGGTGCTTATTATGCCGAAGGTGTGAACCCAGTTAAAATCTATGTTGAAGATGAATATGTTCGTGCTACCAAAGGTGGTACAGGATTTACTAAATGTGGAGGAAACTATGCAGGTAGTTTAGCTGCTCAGGTAAAAGCTGAAGAATTAGGTTATTCTCAAGTATTGTGGTTAGATGGTGTTCATCGTAAGTACATTGAGGAAGTAGGTTCTATGAACGTTATGTTTGAAATTGATAATAAGATTGTGACAGCTCCATGTGAAGGTACTGTACTTCCTGGTGTTACTCGTGATTCAATTTTACATATCTTGAAAGACTGGGGATATGAAATTGAAGAAAGACATTTGTCTGTTGATGAATTGATGGAAGCTGGTCATAATGGTAAACTACAAGAAGCTTGGGGAACTGGTACGGCAGCCGTAATTAGTCCAATTGGTGAATTGTACTATAAAGGTGATAAAGTGACTGTTTCTGATTTTAAAACAGGTGAATTAACACAAAAACTATATGATACGTTAACAGGTATTCAATGGGGAACGATTGAAGATCCTTATGGATGGACTGTTGTAGTCGACTAATTTAATAAAGGTGTACATTGTACATCTTTTTTTTGATATCTAGTTTTCTTTGTATTATCATTTTTAAAATGACAATGGACTAGGCCTTCTATATTTTTTGGCTTTTTACTGTACAAAAAAATAGAGATTTCTCTCTATTCTTGTTCGTATTTTTTTAGAGTGTATTCAGTATGCATCTTATAGATGATGCATTGAATGACATTATCCATGAGTTCTTGTTCATGGTTAGTGTTTTCAAATTCGATGGTATTACGATTATTTTCAAAAACGTCATTTAATGAATCTTCAAATCGCGATATAAATAAGTCATAGGCTTGTTCAATGGTTGAATCTTTCATATTTGTATAAATATGAAGTAAAGATGTGATTTGTTGCATAGAATAACATCTTTTTAGAATGGTTAAAACTAAAAAGTAAGCTAAATGACTTTTTGTATAATGCTTTTTTACGGGAGGATGAACAATACCTGTTTTGACATAGTTGTTGATCATAGATTTTGTGATGAACTTTTCATCATAGAAATAGGTATCTTTTAATTTGTCATTCATATAAGTAATGACTTGATCCATGTAGAGTTCAATTTCAGGTAAGTCGTTCCATCTAGGAAATGTATAATTTTTCATGATTATAGTGTAACATAAAATAAATTGTTACACAATCTAGAAATTAATACTAGATGTATTGACTTATTGTTATATCTATATTATTGTTTATCTAAAGAGAGGTAAAAAAAGAATGATTCATATTATTTCTGATTCGTCGACTTTATATTCGATTGAATCGGCAAAGAAAAAAGGGTTGTCGATTGTTCCTTTGAATATTACTGTTGATTCACAAACATATCGAGATTTTGAGGATATCACGAGTACACAATTATTAACGATGATTGAAGAGCACAAGATTCCAAAAACATCACAGCCAAGTCTAGGTGAAAAGATAGACTTATATAATGAATTGACTAAAGATGGAGATGAAGTCATTGATATCGCAATGGCATCTGGACTTAGTGGTACGTATCAAACGGCTATGATGGCTAAAAATTCTTGTGACAATCCAGATTTAGTTCATGTAGTAGATTCACAAACATTATGTGGACCACATCGTTTAATGGTGGATACGGCTTTAGAAATGGCAAATAATGGGGCAAAGGCCAAGGAAATCGTAAAGATGATCGTACAAAGTCGTATGCAGGAAGAGTCATATCTTGTTCCTGTTGATTTTCAATTCTTAGTTCGTGGTGGAAGAATCAAAGGGTTAGCTGCTACTTTGGGTGGCGCATTAAAATTAATTCCAATATTGAAAAAAGGCGTAGATGGCATGGGCTTAGACAAGTTTGGTGTCAGTCGTACCTATAAAAAAGCTGTCAATATGGTGGTTGAAAATTTTAAAAATAATGGTTTTGATTCAAATTATACTTTCTACATTTCGCATGCCTTTAATGAAGAATTGGCAATGATGTTTGAAAAGAAGATCAATGAAACTTTTGAAGGCGCAAAAGTTGTGATTTATCCTTTATCTCCTGCATTTATTACGCAGGGCGGTCCTGGATGTGTAGCTGTACAGGCAATAAAAATGGCTTAGGAAATTTCCTAAGCCATGTTTTTTTTCTCTTTTCTTTACTTATTTTAGAATACTATTTGACCAAAGTAAGCTATAAAACTCATTGCGATAATAAAGGCGAGCCCATATGGTAAGATTTTTGATAATAGTTTCGAATCTTGTCCTTGACCATCCACACTGCTAAGTGCAATTGCGATGGATTGTGGTGATAACATTTTACCAGCCGCAACTCCTAATGAGTTTAATGCGACGATCCAATAAGGATTGGCATTTAAACTTTGAGCAGCACTTTCTTGTACTGCGCCAAACAATACACCTGAACTTGTTCCTGAACCAGTTACAAATGTTCCTAGACATCCGATCCATGGAGCAAAGAATGGATAGAAACTTCCAGTAACAGCAATCGCAAAGGATGCGATAGAAGCAATCATACCTGCATATCCCATGATTTTCGCACATCCTAGTACACATAACATAGTGATAATGGTTTGTGACATTTGTTTAAGGGTTGCGACAAATACCACTTTAAAATCTCTAAATGTAGCTTTTTGGATTAGACCACCCAAAATAGCAGATAAGAAGATCCATACGCCGGGAGTATTGATCCATGTAAATGTCATTGTACTTGGGTTTTCACCAGTATAAATTATTGCATTTGAAGCAAATTGTGACAAATATGTATTGATTGGGGTAACTAATTTGGATGTTGATAATAAGAAAATAAAGATAAAGATAAATGGAGACCAAGCTGTTAATGCTTTTTTAATTGTGATTTTTTCATTCGATTCTAATTTCATTTCATATTCTGGATTTGGTTTTACTTTAGAACCCAAAAGAATTGTACATAATAATGAACAAACACTTCCCACAACAACACAAAGTTCAGCGCCTACAAATTTAGCAACTATCATTTGTGGAATTAGAAAACTTAAGCCTGATAGTAAAGTTACAGCCGTAACACCTTTTAATGCCTTCACACCTTTTCCTGTCACCATTACGATCAAAAATGGACATAATAACATAAATGGTGCTAATTGAAGTGTTTGCGTAAATGCAAGTTGTGCATTTTCAAGTCCAACTAAATTAGCCAAAGTGACTGTTGGAATGCCGATGGAACCAAATGGAGTTGGAACACCGTTGGCAATCAAGCAGACTAAGCATGAAAATAATGGTTCAAAACCTAAAGCTACAAGCATACTTGCAGGGATGGCAATTGCAGTTCCAAAACCGGCCATACCTTCCATAAATCCCCCAAAACACCATGCAACAAGTAATACTAAAATTCTTTTGTCGCTAGAAACACTAGTAATCATTTGTTTGATAACTTCCATGCCACGTGTTCTTAAAGATAAGTTGTATGTAAATACGGCTGCGATAATGACAACAATGATTGGCCATAGTGCCATCAAGAAACCTTCGCAAGCAGCACTTATTGTATTTAGAAAACTTTGGTGCCAAATTGCAACAGATAATAGTGCAGAAATAATTAAAGAACCAAAAGCAGCTTTATATGTGGGCCATCCAAGTACGGTTAACGCAAATATTAGCCATAAAATGGGACAAAGCCCCAAAATAAAATATAAAAAATTCATATCCTCTCTCCCTTGTACGTTCGAATTATATCAGAGTGTATATGTTTGTCAAAAGAAAATCGCTAAAAATAGGCATGTAAGCGTAATCAAACAACAATTGAGGATTAAATATGTGGTTATTATTTGAATAACTAAGGAGTTAAAAAAATAGTACAATTTTTGACAATCTTGTGGCCTTTTTTTATTAAATGATGTATTATAGTGGTACAAAGTAGCATATTGTGTCATAGAGTGGGGGTGAAGACACATGTTCATGGGGGAATACGCGCATAACATAGATCGTAAGGGGCGATTGATTATGCCAGCAAAGTTTCGTGAGGAACTAGGTGAACATGTTGTCGTTAACCGAGGACTTGATGGATGCCTGTATGTATATACGGTAGAGCAGTGGCAGCAAGTGTATCAAAAGCTATCAACTTTGCCTTCGACAAATAAAGATGCGCGTATGTATCAGCGTATGATGTTGTCAAAAGCAGCAGAATGTGAAATGGATAGTCAAGGTCGAATTTTGATTCCATCCTCTTTAATTGCCTTGGCTGGACTTGAAAAAGAATGTTTGATTATAGGTGTAGCGAATCATTTGGAAATTTGGTCTAAAGAACGCTGGGAAGCTTTAGAAGAAGAGCAAAGTGCTTCTTTTGAAGAAGCTGCAGAACACTTATCAGAAATTATGGGGTAGTAATGAATGGAACATATTAGTGTATTATTGAATGAATCGATTGACATGCTACAGATAAAAGAAGATGGAATTTATGTAGATTGCACACTGGGCAGAGGGGGGCACAGTAGTGAAATCTTGAAACGTTTAACAAGCGGACATTTGTATGCGTTTGATTGTGATCAAAATGCGATTGATGAAAGTGCACCTCGGTTGCAGGCTATTGGCAATCATTTTACGTGCATTCATTCTCCCTTTGAAAATTTGAAGAGTGAATTGGCTAAACGTGGTGTATATGCTGTTGATGGGATCTTTATGGATCTTGGGGTATCAAGCCCACAGTTCGATGATGGTCAAAGAGGGTTTAGCTATCGAATGAACGCTCGTCTGGATATGCGTATGGATCAATCACAAGACTTAGATGCATATGGTGTAGTGAATACGTATGACAGAGAAGACTTGATTCGTATATTAAAACGTTATGGTGAAGAGCCTTTTGCTGTAAAAATTGCTGATAAAATCGTGAAAACTAGAGAAGTTGCTCCAATCGAAACAACATTTGAATTGGTAGATGTAATAAAATCTGCACTTCCAGCAGCTGTTTTAAGAAAAAAAGGGCATCCGGCAAAACAGACATTTCAGGCGATTCGTATTGAAGTTAATCATGAATTAGATCAATTAGAAACGGTTCTACAAGATGGTTTAACGTTGTTGAAACCACATGGAAGAATGGCAGTGATTACTTTCCATTCTTTAGAGGATCGTATTGTAAAAGAAATTTTTAAAGAGGTGGCCGTAGCAAAAAAAGTGAATAAAAGGCTGCCACAAGTGGGGACAGAAAATTTAGAATATCAACTGGTGAATCGAAAACCGGTTTTAGCAAGTAGTGAAGAATTAGAAAATAATAACAGAGCGCATAGCGCAAAATTAAGAGGGATAGAGAAGAAAGGATGATGCGTATGCAAAGGAAGTTTAATTTAACAAGGGCACTTGTTTTAACTTTGTTTGTATTATCATGGGTCTTCTACTTCGCATCAAAAACATATGTAAGTTCCGTGAATCTTTCACTTTCAGTTCAAGAAAGTGAATTGAGTAGTGAAATTGCACAAAAAGAACAAACCGTAGAAGAGCTCCAGAATGAAGTCAATACGTTACAGGAAAAGGGCAGATTGTTAGGAATGCTTGACAACGAAGTCTCAGATAATGAAAATAATATATATGTAATGAGTGACTAGATGGAGTGGTGATGTGTAATGTCGGTTCGTAAAAGTAATAAAGAACTATTTAAAATGATTCGAAGAATGACGTTAATTGGAACATTAGTGGTAGCTAATGTTCTTTTCACTATGGTGAGCCATAAGCATTTGTGGTCACAAAAAGATGTTTTGGATAAACGTATCGCATCAAGTATTGTAGAAAAAACGATTATAGCTAAAAGAGGAACGATATATGATCGAAATCATACTGTGATTGCTCAACAAACACAGTCTTATACAATTGTTGCTTATTTGGATACTGGTGTTATTGATGCGAATGGAAATCCAAATTATGTTAAGGATATAAAATCAACGGCTGAAAAATTAAAGAGTGTACTTGGTGATAATGTGAATGAAAAAACGTTGATCAAGATTATGAAATCAGCTAAAAAAGCTGGGAAATCACAAACAGAATTAGGTACAGGAACGAAGCGTATTAAAAAGAGTGTGATGAAGGAAATAAAAAAATTAAAACTTCCGGGCATTAGCTTTATTGATGCCGTGAGTCGTTATTATCCTACAACTCCATATTCGTCTAACTTAGTTGGATTTGCAGCATATGATGAAGATAAACAGTCGATTGAAGGAAAAATGGGACTTGAATTATCTTTAAATGAACTTTTAAAAGGAAAAAATGGTTCGGAACAATATCAGCAGACTGTTGATGGATCAAAACTTCCAGGTACAACAAAAGTGATTGAACAAGCTAAGAATGGAAATGATATTGTTTTGACATTGGATTCAAGTTTACAGGAAACAGTTGAAAGTCAGTTGCAGTCTACAATGGAGGATGAAAAAGCAAAATCAGCTTGGTGTCTTGTGATGGAAATTGAAACGGGTAAAATCTTAGCATGGGCAAGTTATCCAACGTTTGATCAAAATGAGCATAAAGAAATTCCAAGCTATCAAGACGCAATTTCTACAAGTACATATGAGCCTGGTTCCGTTATGAAACCATTTACTTATGCAGTTGCGATTGATACGAATGTGTATCCATACAACAAGACTTTTACGGCTTATCAATTCTGGTATAATTATGATCCAAATACAGGTAAGATTACGCGTATACCAAATGAGTCAAAAACTCCATATCCATATATTGCAGATGCACTTGATGAAGATTTTGGAACAATCACATTTGATCAAGGTTTAGCATTTTCAAGTAACGTAGGTATTTGTGAATTATTGGCAAATTATATAAATTACAATCAGTATTGTGATTATTTAGATAAATTCGGCTTCTTTCAAAAAGTGAATACGCCATATGTTGAGCAATCTTTGGGGGTTAAAAACGTTGGTTTACCAACTGATTATTTGTCGACAGGTTTTGGACAGGCAAGTTCAATTACAGTTTTACAATTATGTCAGGCATATACGGCAATTTTTAATGATGGAACAATGGTACGTCCATATGTTATTGATTCCATCGTAGATAGTGACACGTCTCAAGTGATAAAAAAGTATAAGAAAAAAGCGGTTGGAACGCCGATTTCAAGTCAGACGGCAAAAGAAGTTCAAGAATTGATGTCGCATGTTACGGATGATGGAGCGAGTGGTTCGCGTTTTAAAATTGATGGTGTAGATATGTTGATGAAAACGGGTACGGCCCAACTTTACAATGAAAATATTGGAAAATACGATCCGACGTATCATACTTCAAGTGTTATGGCGGCAGCTCCTGCAAATGATCCAAAAGTCATGGTGTATTATGGCTTGGTTTCAGGAAATATTACTTCATATTCAGCGGAACCATTTAAAAAAATTATGCGTGAAACTTTGCAGACATATGGTGTTTCAACAACACCAGCAAGTGATGCGCAAGATACGTATGAAACTTGGGAAAGTTATTCAATGCCAAGTCTAGTAAACCATACGATTGATTATGCGTACGAAAAAATGAATGGTAGAAATATTCATTTTGAAGTGATTGGGGATGGATCAAGTGTAACAAGTCAATATCCAGATGCGAAAGCTACAATCAATTCAAATGATCGTGTATTCGTCTTAACAAATGGAGCTAAGATTACAATGCCAAACATGACGGGTTGGACGCGTAAAGATCTAACTGTTTTCTGGCAATTGACGGGAATTAGTATTAAAACGAGTGGTTATGGTAAGGTTACAAGTCAAAATGTAGACGAAGGAACGACTATTTCTACGGATACAAAAATTGAGGTTACTTTAGAATAAGCGTCTATTATAGGCGTTTTTCTTTTGGCCATATAAATGAGAGTTGACAAAATCATTTTTATATATGAAAATTATATAAAAGTGAAAGAGGAGAGAGTAAAAATGAATGATTCACAAAAAATGAAGTGGTACACACTTGCGTTTATGTGCTTTTCTACGCTTTGGGGATTTGGAAACGTACTAAACGGATTTATGTACTTCAACGGAATTCAAGTAATCTTTTCTTGGATTTTGATGTTTGCGCTTTACTTCGTACCTTATGCATTAATGGTAGGTGAGTTAGGTTCTGCATTCAAAAATTCAGGTGGAGGTGTAAGTTCTTGGATTCACGAAACAACAGGTCCTAAAGCTGCATACTATGCAGGTTGGACTTATTGGGCATGTCACATTACGTACATTGCTTCAAAGGGTTCTGGTGGTTTAAAAGCATTAAGCTGGATGATCTTCCAAAACTCAGAAACTTATGCATCTTTTAACACAAAAGCTGTTCAGTTTGCGACATTGGCTGTATTATTACTATTCAGTTATGTAGCAAGTCGTGGTTTAAACCCATTGAAAAAAATGGCTACAATCGCTGGTTCAAGTATGTTTGTTATGAGTATTTTATATATCTTGATGATGTTTGCGGCTCCAGCTATCAATCCTAATGGTGGATATTTAGCCATGGATTTCAGCTTCAAAAACTTGATTCCAACATTTGACTGGAAATATTTCAGTTCATTGTCAATCTTAGTATTTGCGGTTGGTGGATGTGAAAAGATTTCACCTTATGTAAATAAAGTTGAAGATCCTTCAAGAGGTTTCCCTAAGAGTATGATTTTTGCAGCAATCATGGTTATCATTTGTGCTATTTTTGGTACAATCGCAATGGGTATGATGTTTGATCCAGCTGTAATCGATGCGAATTTTGACTCATACAATGCGAATGGTTCTTATTGGGCATTCCAAAGATTAGGTGAATACTATGGTATGGGTAATGTGTTGATGATTGTTTATGCAGCTTGTAACTGTATTGGACAATTCTCTACATTAGTCATTAGTATTGATGCGCCTTTACGAATGTTATTGGATAACGAAGATGCTCGTCAATATATTCCAACTAAGTTGTTACACAAAAATGATGCAGGTGCTTATTCAAATGGTATCATCATGGTTGATATTCTTGCAGGTGCAATCATCTTGGCTCAAGCTTTAGTTCCAAATGCTGATACAGTACTTCGTCAGTTGACTCAGTTAAACTCAGTAACAATGCCAATGCGTTACTTATGGGTATTCTTTGCTTATATTATGTTACGTAAGAAAACAGATGCTTTCCACCGTGACTATAAATTTGTGAAGAATAACACAGTAGCAATCGTATTTGGTGCATGGTGTTTTGTATTAACGGCTGCTTGCTGCTTACTAGGTATGTATAAAGCAGGGGATATGTATACTACAATCTTAAATATTATCACTCCAGTTGTATTAACAGCTTTAGGATTGATTTTACCAGCAATCAAGAAAAAAGAGGCAAAAAATTAATTTTGCCTTTTCTTCTTATTTGTGGATAATTATATATAGTTGAGGAGATGTTTTTATAATGAATACAGTAGAAATTTCAAATGAATTAATTCAATTTATTGAATCAAGTCCAAGTATGTTTCATTCAATTAAAACGATTCGTACTTATTTAGAAGAAGATGGATTTACTTATCTTCCAGAATCAAAGGCTTGGGATGTAAAGGCAGGAGGAAAGTATTACACAATTCGTAATCATTCAAGTTTGATTGCGTTTAAAGTGGGTAAAAATCTAGATTCATATCACTTCCAAATGTGTGCAAGCCACTCAGATTCGCCAACTTATAAAGTGAAAAATGTACCTGAACTTGAAGGACCTAAAGAATATCTACGTCTAGATGTTGAAGCTTATGGTGGTATGATCGATAATACATGGTTTGATCGTCCTTTAAGTGTTGCTGGTCGTGTGCTTGTAAGAAATGGTTCTAAAATTGAATCAAAATTATTATATATCGACAAAGATATCTTAATGATTCCTAATGTAGCAATTCACTTCAATCGTGAAGTAAATAATGGGTATAAATATAATCGTCAAATCGATTTGTGTCCAATGTTCTCTTGTGGTGCACTTAAAAAGGGTGCATTTGATAAGATGGTTGCAGATGAATTAGGCGTTAATGTCGAGGATATCTTAGGTAAAGATTTATTCTTGGTAAATCGTCAAAAAGGTTTGGTTTGGGGTTATGAAAATGAATTTGTTTCGAGTCCTAAATTAGATGATTTACAATGCGCATTCGTTTCATTAAAGGCTTTTATGGAAGCTGAAAATGATAAGAGTGTTAATGTATATTGCTGCTTTGACAATGAAGAAGTTGGATCAAACACAAAACAAGGTGCTATGTCTACTTTCTTAAAAGATGTATTGCACCGTATCAATAATGGTTTAGGTAAAACGGAAGAAGAGTATTATCAAGCTATTGCGAAAACTTTCTTAGTAAGTTGTGATAATGCACATGCATTGCATCCAAATCATCCTGAAAAAACAGATGCAGTAAATTATGTCACAATGAATGGTGGTATTGTCATTAAGGAAAGTGCAAACCAGAAATATACAACGGATGCGTTTAGCCGTGCGTTATTTACGGGGGTTTGTCAAAACGTAAATGTACCTGTTCAAAGCTTTGCGAACCGTAGTGATAGTGTTGGAGGTTCTACATTAGGTAACTTATCAAATACACAGGTTAGTATTCATGCGGTTGACTTTGGTCTAGCACAACTTGCCATGCATTCATGTTTTGAAACAGCAGGTGTTAAGGATACTGAATATGCGATTATCGCATTAAAAGAATTCTATGAAACAAATGTGCAGATCGATGAAGCTGAATCGGTATGTCTAGAGAAGTAATAGTTCAAAGAATAGAGAAGTCGGATTTGATCGATGCGAAAAAGGAATTGATGATTGAAATTGTCCAAAATAAAAAGGAGGATGATTTTGATAAGAAGATCGATCGTTTGTATCGTCAATTTTCTAAGAGTTCTTCTTTTAAAAAACATGCGGAAAAGATGGTTGTGCGTGATGATGAAAAGTTAAAAATTTGTAATATGATGCTTGTGATGAGTGTGACTTTAACTTTATTCTTTTTGAAGGCCGTCTTGTTTTCGAGTTATGTTGTTAATTTTAGCGTTGATGCAATTGTTGGTTGTCTAGCATTTGTATTTTCATTTATCAATATACGAACAAAGTATAGGACATTAAAGCGATATGATTTAGTTCGCGACTTTATCTATCTAGATATTTTATCTTTACTTCTATGTATATTATTTAAAATGTTTTTTCCGGTACAAGTGGATTTTTCGCTGATTATTCTATTGGTGGATTATTATTTGTGCAAAAAAAGATTTAAAGAAAAAGCATTTAAAATGTTGGAGGCAAATTAGCAAATTTATGGGGTATCACAATATGTGGTACTCCTATTTTGTCTCATTTGATTTTAAAAGACTAGCCTTCTATTTTTCTTTCATTTATGATATTATTGTTAAGTAGTATGTAAAAGGAGACGTCGAATGAGTAAGAAAAGAGTTTATGCGGCTATCGAAATTGCTGATCAAGAGATTCGTCTTATCGTTTTAGAGATATTTGAAGCTCGTTACAACGTTTTAAGAACAGAAAGAGTTGCTTGTTCAGGTGTAGATAAAAAACAAAAGATTGTCGATGAAAGTGCTATTGTTACAGCCATTCGTCAAGCTATAACGAATGCACAGGCAGCTTTAGGATACCGAATTGAGCGTGTATTATTGGCTGTTCCTAGTGTAAATGTAATGCGCAGTTCACAAAAGGTACGTGTGCAGATTGAAGATGGAACAAAGAATATTCGTTTATTCCATATTCAGCAAGGATATAAAAATGCGATTCAAAAACGATTGAATGAAGATGTAGAATTCGTAAATGCGAATAAAGTAACTTATGAAGTGAATGGTACGGTAAGTCAAAAGCTTCCATTGAATGAAGAATGTGAAGAATTCATTATGGATGTAGATTTATTGTATGCGGATAAGGAAACGATTTATTCGTATGCTCGTTGTGTTGAACAGGCAAATCTTGAAATCTTGGATCTATGTTTAGATTCATTTGCGATTGGTCAAGAAACTGCGGCTTTAGCACAAAGTACGGAAAGAGTTACAATTCAAGTTGATTTGGAACAAAATCATTCTACTCTAGCTTTATTTAGCACGGGTCGTTTGATGACTTGTACAACATTGGATTATGGATACTTATGGTTCATTGAAGATATCCAAAGAAAATATAAGTTGAGTAATGATGTATGTTACAGATTATTGCAAAATATTTTCTCGGGTCAAGAAGATGAAAATAGTGATGTGATCGTTTATATTGAACAAAGAGAAGATATGCGAGTTGAGATTACAGCAAATGAACTTGCGAAAGCTTGTTTACCTCGTATTCGTCAATGGATTGCAGCTGTTAATGATGCATGTTTACCAATTGTTCGCCAAGGTAAATCAAGATATGTCATTACTGGACAAGGAAGTAATATTCCAGTATTGAAGGATTTGGATAAATCTTTTAATGCGAGTGCAATGATTTATCAGGAACAAGCTATTGGTGCTAGAGATGGCGCATTTGTATGTGGCTTAGGTATGGCTTATGCATGGCAAGATATTAATCGTATTCACCACGATGATCGAATCAGTGCTAATAATAATGAATTAGAAGCAAGTATTGATGCGATCAATCAAAAGGCATCTGCTGGTGAAGGTGGATTTACGAAGAAGTTAAAGAATGCTATTTTAGCGGAAGAAGAATAAAAAGAGAGGAAAATATTATATGACTGAATTTAATCAAGTAGCAAATATTAAAGTATTTGGTGTTGGTGGTGGTGGATCCAATGCCGTTAATCGTATGGTTGCTGATGGTGTTAAAGGTGTTGATTTCTATATCTGTAACACAGATGTACAGGTAATGAAAAATTCTCCTTGCGATAATAAAATCGTTTTAGGAAAAGAAACTACAAAAGGTTTAGGAGCTGGAGGAAATCCAGAATATGGACGTAAAGCTGCTGAAGAAAGTGAAGCAGAAATTCGCGAATCTGTAAAAGGTAGCGATATGGTGTTCATTACTGCCGGTATGGGTGGTGGAACAGGTACTGGTGCTGCTCCATTAATCGCAAAAATTTCTAAAGAAGAAGGAGCTTTAACAGTAGCAGTTGTAACTCGTCCATTCACTTTTGAAGGTCGTCGTCGTGCAAATAATGCTAAAGATGGTATTGAAGAATTAAAGAAATATGTTGATTCATTGATTATCGTTTCAAATGACAACTTATTAGATGTTATTGGACGTAAACCAATTGAAGAAGCATTCCAAGCTGCAGATAATGTGTTACGTCAAGGTGTTCAGACAATTTCTGATTTAATTGCTGTTCCAGCATTGGTTAACTTAGACTTTGCAGACGTTCGTAGTGTAATGCAAAATCAAGGCCGTGCATTAATTGGTATTGGTATGGCTGAAGGTGAAGATAAAGCTATTTCTGCTGCAGAAAAAGCTATTCAATCACCATTATTGGAAGCACAAATTTCTGGTGCTAAATCTGCTATCGTAAACATCACTGGTGGTGACAAAGTTAGCTTATTTGATGCACAAAATGCTGTATCTGTAATTCAAGATGCAGCTGGTGGAGATGTTGACTGTATTTTCGGTATTGCAATCAATGAACAATTAGGGGATGCAATCATTGTAACTGTAATTGCTACAGGATTTGAAGAACCAAAAGAAAAACAACGTAAAAGACGTTCAGAACCTGTTATTAAACAAGTTGCAAACGATACTTTGTTCACTGAACCAAAAATTCAATCTCCTGTAAATCCAGGGGTTGTAACTAGTGTTGAATCTAACACAAATGATGATGAACAAATTCCAAATTTCTTCTTCAATCGTTAATGAAATTATTTAGAGAGCTTAGGCTCTCTTTTTTTTGCTTTAAAAATGGCAAAAAAAAACAGAGAATTTCTTCTCTGTAATAGGCATGGCTGGGGTACTTGGATTCGAACCAAGGAAATGTCAGATTCAGAGTCTGATGCCTTACCGCTTGGCTATACCCCAATGTGCCTATTTATAATACACTATTGGTTATTTTTTTACAAGTGTTTTTTTATCTAAAACACTTGTTTTTTGGTGTTTTAGATCAGATAGGTTCAATCGAAAAAAATTGAGCTCAGTTAATGTCTTTTTCACATTGGGTTGTCAAAATTATAGGTGAGAAGAAAAGAGTATATAAATGAGGGGGTGAAATGATGAAAAAGAGAATTTATATATGTATGAGTATTCTTATGGTATTTCTTCTTTCTTTAACAATGGTAAATGCAAGTGAGCCTATAACGTATCGACTTACTGATGTGGAAATGGAGATGATGAATGAATATAAGAAGGGAAATATCAATACGCCTGAATTTATTCAAATGCGCAAACAAAAAGCTGAGAAAAATGGTTTGTTAGACTATTGTGATGAGAACTACTTTCTAGAAGAATCTTTTTATGATTGCTACGCAGATGCCTATCTAATGAAGAATGGCTTGATTATTTTAGATCGATATAGTGCAGGATTTGATTCAAGTTCAAATTATGTTATGGCAAGAACAAGCAGTGTAACAAATGTTTTTCACCATCGATATACAGATAGAAATGGTTATTATATAACTAATTGTTATTATCAATTATCGAATGGGTATCATGCTTTTTGTGCCGAAGGATTGTATGCTAATCCAACAAGTGGTAGTCAAACATCCGATCCTTATTTAGTCAATAATGCGAATCTTAAAAAATGTTTGTATTACGGCTATGGGGGTCCAGGTGATCTATTGACATCTCGTTATGGAGCAAGTGGTGCCATTGTTTTGACAGATGAATTAGTTTCAAATGCATATTCAAACAATTGTATTAGTTATGCCAACAACAATGGTTATCATTGGAGAACAACAGTGAGTGGTTTATGGAATGAGATCGTTTCTAAACCAGAACCTAGTAATTATGATGTATATATGGTTGATGTACAAGGACAAGCCTATAACTGGCAAGGAGTAGTTACGCCTATTCAAAAACTAGCTTATGGAATCAACTCACCAAAAGGAAGTGTTCAACTCAAAAAAG
This sequence comes from uncultured Holdemanella sp., assembly GCF_958348295.1. NCBI lineage: Bacteria > Bacillati > Bacillota > Erysipelotrichia > Erysipelotrichales > Erysipelotrichaceae > Holdemanella > uncultured Holdemanella sp. Next base: position 6,321 of record NZ_CATVYQ010000021.1, on the reverse strand, counting down.
CAAGTCAACTTCAGAATGTGAGTTCAAACAATGCATCTTATACATTCAAAGATGCTAAGTATGGGTTATATAGTGATGAAGGGTGTACAAATAAAATAGCCGATTTTACAATGGATGAAAATGGTTATTCCAATGTGGTTTCGGATTTATCTTTAAAAACTTATTATGTTTATGAAGAAAATGCTCCTAAAGGATATGCCAAAGATAGTACAGTTTATCCAGTGAATATCCAAGATAGTCAACTTGTAAGTATAAGTGTTACAGATATACCGCAAACAAATCTTGTTGATTTGATTCTTCAAAAGAAAGATAAAGAAACAAAGAAGAGTAATGCGTCTTTAAAGGATGCACAATATATTTTCAAGTTTTATGATAAAGATCCTAAAACAGAGGGGATATTGCCATTGAAAACTTGGACAATGAAGACGGATGAAAAGGGTCAAATCTTTATGAAGGATGAATATAAAGTATCTGGAGATGATTTTTATAGAGATTTAGATGGTAATATCTGTCTTCCACTAGGAACGATTACTGTACAAGAACTTATTCCTCCACAAGGATACATTTTAGATTCAACTGTATTTGTTCAAAAAATTGAATCTAAGAACAATGATGTAGTTCATTTGAATTGTTTCAAAACATTTGAAGTGTTCGATCAAGTGAATCGTCTGAAGTTAGTAAAAGTACAGGAAAATACGAATATTCCTTTGTCGAATGTGACATTTAAACATTGGATCAATGAATCGACATATATTGGTCAAAAAACCACAAATGAGAAAGGCGAAATTGAACTTGTGGCTCTTTCAAAAGGAAAACATAAGCTTCAAGAATTTAAAACAATGGATGGATATGTTCTAGATGTAAAGCCAATTGAGTTTGAGGTGTTAGAAGATGGAACGATTTCAGGTGTTGATTCTTTAATTCGATTTGAAAATAAAGTAAAACCTTTTACGCTAAAGATTCAAAAGAAAAATGATAAAAATGAACTTTTAGATGGAGCTGTATTTGGCTTGTTTAAAGATGAAGAATGTAAAGAATGTATTGAAGAAAAAACAACAGAAAATGGTATTGTTGAATTTGATGAATTAAAAAATTTAAAGACATATTTTGTCAAGGAAGTAAAAGCACCTGCTGGATATCAAAGAAATAAGCAGATTTATCGTTTAAGTACAGATTTTGTTCCTGCCATTGGACAATATGATGTGTATATAAATCATGAAAAAATTGATGGATTGTATGTAGATGAAAAAGTAAATATGGAATTTGAGAATCAAAGAATGGTTAAACTTCCACATACAGGTTCAAGTCAAACTTTATTATTTTCTGTATTGGGATTTTTGATTATGTATAAAACACTAAAGGAGAAAGAATGAAAAAAAGAAATTTAATATATACTGGACTTTTAATGTTGTCGATGTTGACAACACCGGTGTATGCAGCAGATAAAAATTTTAATGTTATGAATGGAGTGTGTTTCTTTAATGAAGGGGATGCGAGTATTACCATTCAGGCAAATACAAATCAGTCAATGAAAGGGAAAATATTTCGCATGTATCGGTTATTTGATGTAGAAGTGGCAGGTGATAATTCATCAATTAGCTATACATTAAATCCAGTATATGCCACAAAGATAAAGACAATCGTAGGAGAAAAAATAGGTAAGGCTGCTGATGAACAAGATGTGCTTGACTACATGCGATCATTGAATAACACATCGAATCAAAGTGAATATCGAACTTTTGTGGAGGCTATTCAAAAGGCTGTTGAAAGCTTAGATGCAGTTGTGATTCATGTGGATAGTACAGATGAGAGTGGAAATATTACTTTTGATAAATTACGCTATGGTTATTATTTGATTGATGAAGTGACAAGTGTATCCAATATACATGGGGCTGCTTCATTAACGATGGTTAATACTGCCAATCCAAATGTGACGATGAACATCAAATCTGATTATCCAAGTGTAGTTAAAAAAATTTTTGAAGATGATAATTCTGTTGGGTGGAATGATATTGGAGATTTTGAAATTAATCAAGACATCCAATACAAATATGAATCTAGAATACCGGATATGAGTGGTTATAGTACGTATTTTTATGAATTTGAAGATGAAATGGATCCATGTTTAACCTTGAAAGAAGAGAGTGTTAAGTTACGAATCAAAAATCAAGTTGTTGCCAAAGATAAGTATACTTTCACAAAGACGACGAATGGATTTAAAATTACATTTAATGATTTAAAACAATTTGAAAATATCAATAAAGATGATCCTATTGAATTCTCGTATTCTGCCTTTTTAAATGAGAATGCATCAAAAAAAATGTCGAAAGCTGGATATGAAAATAAAGTTTGTTTACATTTTTCAAATGATCCTCAAAATGATTCAAAAGGTAAAACACCTTGGGATAGTGTAGTATGTTACACGTATCGATTGAATGGTTTAAAGTCGAATGAAAAAAATGTAAAGTTACAAGGAGCAACTTTTAAGTTGTATCGTGATTCGAAGTTGCAAGATCAAGTGAAATTGAAAAAGAATGGAAATGGATATGTTGTTTCAAGTGATGTTAGTGAAGATGTTGTATCCAATGAAAAGGGTATTTTTGAAATCTATGGATTGGATCAAGGAACCTATTATTTAAAGGAAACAAAAGCGCCTGAAGGATATCAAATGTTAAGAGAGGCTGTTGAGATAAAAATAACGCCAACATTTATTGAAAATCGCAATAATTATCGTTCTAATTCAGATGGTTTGATCAATTTGGAGGCTTCTAGCTTTGATAAAGCATTAAACGCAAGTTATACTGATGCAACTATCGCATTAAAGGTAATTAACCAAACAGGTACTAAGCTTCCAATAACAGGTTCAATGGGAACATTGGCATGTGTAGTTACAGGAGTCGGAATTATGGTGTATGTATATAAAAAGAAAAAGGAAGAATAATATTTTATTTTTCCTAGGTTTTTTACTATGTGTATTACCAACGATTTTAAATTTAGTTTTTCAAAATCATACGCAAAATATGATTTCAAGTTTCTATCTTGAAGAGAATATGACAGAGGATAATTTATTGAATGATGAGTATTCTAAAGCATTGAAATACAATGAGAATTTATTTCTTGGAATGGAAAAAGAAGATTATGACACAATTTTAAATTATGCTTCAACACAAATCATGGCCACTATCCAGATTCCAGTTATTGATGTTGATCTAGCCATTTATCATGGTACAAGTGATGAAGTATTGAATCGTGGAATTGGTCATTTTGAATTTTCTTCACTTCCTTCAGGAGGCAAAAATAGTCATTGTATATTAACAGGACATCGCGGCTTGCCTAATGCGAAGCTCTTTACACGTTTAGATGAATTGAAGAAAAAAGATCGAATTTATATTCATATTTGTAAGAAGACATTGACCTATGAAGTTGTGGATTGTTTTGTGGTCGAGCCAGAAGAAATATTAAATATGGGTATTGAAAAGAATCGAGATTTATTAAGCTTAGTGACATGTACACCGTATGGTATTAACACGAAAAGATTGGTTGTTCAAGCAAAGCGAATTTATCCTAAAAAGCAACAAAAGCCAAGAAAATCGTATTCTATACGAGAAGTGATGTTTTTAATTTTTCCTGTTATATTCTTGATTATTTTTAAGGTGGTGAAATAGTGAAAAAAATTGCTTTATTTATAGTTATGTTGTTTTCATGCATAATACCAGTACAAGCTAGCACAAATGCTTCTATCACAATTGAATTACAGGATTCTATCGATAATCTATCAAAGGAAAATGTGGAGTTTGAAATTGTGCAAGTTGCCAAGTATGAAGATGGCTATTATGTTTTAAATGAAGAATTTCAAGATTTAAATGTAGATTTAAACAAAGAATTAAAGGCAGAACAAATTGAAGAATTGTGTAATGTGATCAAAAAGAAAAGTGTTGAAGGAGTCAAAGTTAAAACGAATCAAGAGGGTATTGTCAAAATATCGAATGTAGAAAAGGGAATGTATTTTATTGATCCTATAGATATAAGTGAATATGACAATATTTCGAGTATGTTAGTCAGTGTTCCTGAATGGGAAATGAATGAACTTATTTATGATGTAGTGGTATATCCTAAGCATAGTCCTTTTGAAAAATTCATTCTAAAAAAAGTGGATAAAGATACGAAACATGAAATTCTAGATTTGTTTGAGTTTACAAGTTACAAAGACGCTGATTGTAAGGAAAAAATAAAATCTTATAAAGGAAATGGGACAATTTCGATTTTGATGCGTGATCAAATTATGTATCTTAAGGAAACAAAGGCGCCAAAAGGTTATGTGCTATCGAATCGTGTGATTTGTGTAGAAATGAAAGATGGCGCATTGTATGTTGATGGTAAGAAATTAGATTCAAATGTATTTGAGTTTGAAAACAAAAAGAATCATGTTCCTACAGGGATTGAATATCATGGAAATATCTATGTGACTATGTCTTTAATTGCACTTGTGATTATTTTACATATCATTAATAAGAAACTTAGAAAGTAAGGCATTGCCTTACTTTTGTGCTAATATAGTCATATGGACAAGAAAGCATATGTATATATATTAGAGTGTAGTGATGCCACATATTATACGGGTTACACAACAAATGTTAAGAATCGTTTAAAAACGCATAATTTGGGCAAGGGTGCAAAATATACTCGTACTAGAAGGCCTTGCAAATTGGTATATGTCAAGGAGTGTGATTCAAAGTCTTCGGCGATGAAGTTAGAATATAGAATCAAACAAATGTCTCGAAAAGAAAAGGGGGACTTGATTCAAGGCAAATATTGAAAGAAATGTCGTTTCGTATTATTATAATAAGAGCGAAAGGATGATATAAACTATGAATAAAACTAGAACTCGTTTTGCGCCGAGTCCAACTGGATATATGCACATTGGAAATTTGCGTACAGCTTTATTTGAATTTTTAATTGCCAAACACGAAGGTGGCGACTTCTTATTACGTATTGAGGATACTGACCAAGAGCGTAAAGTGGAAGGTGCTGTAGATGTTATTTATAAAACTCTAAAAGAGTGCGGTTTAAACTGGGATGAAGGACCAGATATTGGTGGAGATTTTGGGCCTTATGTTCAAAGTGAACGTTTACCTATGTACAAAGGGTATGCTGAAGAATTGATTAAATTAGGTGGAGCTCACTATTGTTTCTGTAGTGAAGAGGAAATTGAAGCTCAAAGAAAAGAAGCTGAAAGCTTAGGCATTTCTTTTAAGTTCAATGATCCTTGTAAGCATTTATCTGCTGAAGAAGTTCAAGCTAAATTAGATGCTGGTGAACCTTATGTAATTCGTCAAACTATCAAAAATGTTGGCGAAACATATTTTGATGATGAAGTTTATGGTCGTATTGAAGTGGATGGAGATGTTTTAGATGAACAAATCTTGATTAAATCTGATGGATATCCAACATACAACTTTGCGAATATCATTGACGATCACCAAATGCAGATTTCTCACGTCGTTCGTGGAAATGAATATTTATCAAGTACACCAAAATACAACTTGATCTATGATGCATATGGATGGGATAGACCTACATATGTACACGTACCTCCAGTAATGAAGGATGAACACCACAAATTATCAAAACGTAATGGAGATGCTTCTTTCCAAGATTTAGTTGCGAAAGGATATTTACCAGATGCGATCATGAACTATATCGCATTACTTGGTTGGGCTCCAGAAACTGAACAAGAAATCTATACATTAGATGAATTAATCAAAGTATTTAATATTCACCGTATTTCAAAATCACCAGCTATTTTCGATATTGATAAATTGACTTGGATGAATGGTGTATATTTAAGAAATATGGATGAAGAAACTTATTATGAAACAGTTCGTCCATACTTAGAAAAAGCGGTTCATGGACCATACAACTTAAAGGAAATCGCAAAAATCATTCAACCACGTATTGATATTTTGAATCAAATTGAAGAAAGTGTTGATTTCTTTGACACATTAGTAGATTATGATTTAGAGATGTATCGTCATAAGAAGATGAAGACAACTCCAGAAGTTGCCTTAAAAGCTTTAAAAGCTAGTAAGACAGCTTTAGAAGCATTTGACCAATGGGATAGTATGGAAGCTTTACATGATTGTTTATTGGCTCTTCCAAAAGAATTAGAAATGAAGAACGGACAGGTTTTATGGCCAGTTCGTACAGCCATTTCTGGTAAACAATTTACTCCAGGTGGAGCTATTGAAATTGCGTTTATCTTAGGTAAAGATGAAACGTTACGTCGTATCCAAGTGGGTATTGATCGATTAAGTGAAATCG